>CAYTWX010000018.1:0-10461 GCA_964442085.1 uncultured Methylobacillus sp.
ATATTGGAATTAACAGTGGTTACAATTAATGATGCCATCAGAAATTTTTGCCCTGGTGTAGACGAGATATATATATGTGGTGGTGGCTGCAGAAATAAATTCCTTATAAATAGACTTGAAGGAATTACTGGGTTAAATATTAACACTACTGACAAACTTAATGTGCCATCACAACAGGTTGAAGCTGCAGCATTTGCTTGGCTTGCAAAAAAATGCATTCAAAAAAAATTTAACAATTCACCGGCTGTTACTGGATCTCAAGGGCCTAGAATTCTTGGTGCAATCCATTATTCCTAAAAAACTGTTAGATTAGGTATAATATGCAAAAACTTATTACACTTTATTTACATATATAAAAGCATGGCTAAATTAAAAGCAAAACTAATAATTGAAAACAAAGAAATTGAGCTTCCAATTATGGAAGGATCTATGGGCTATCCTGCAATTGATGTTAGTTCATTGCATTCAAATGCAATTAAGACATTCGATCCTGGATTTTCATCCACCGCAGAATGCTCATCTGCTATAACTTTTGTTGACGGAGGAAAAGGTGAGTTGCTGCACAGAGGTCACCCAATCGAACAACTAGCTGAAAAATGTAAGTATTTAGATATTGCTTTCTTACTTTTCAATGGTGAATTGCCGAATTCTCGAGAAAAAGCAAGCTATGTTAAATCAATTAAAGAACATAGTTTACCGCACGATCAATTAAAAACTATATTTCAAGGATTTAGGCGGGATGCACACCCTATGGCAGTTATGGTAGGTGTAGTAGGCTCAATGTCTGCATTTTACTTTGATGAAAGCATGAAGGTTAGTAATCAAAACCATCGGAAATTATCAGCTCAAAGGCTAATAGCAAAGGTTCCGACAATCGCTGCATGGAGTTATGCTTATAGTCAAGGTCGCCCTTTTACATACCCTAAGGAAGAATTAAGCTATGCTGAAAATTTTCTTAATATGATGTTTTCTAGCCCTAATAATAAATACTCACAGAATCCAGTTTTAGCTAGAGCATTTGAAAAAATTCTAATTTTACATGCCGATCACGAACAAAATGCATCGACTTCTACTGTCAGACTTGTTGGTTCTTCAGGAGCGAATCCCTTTGCTTGTATTGCGGCTGGGATAGCCTCTTTATGGGGTCCAGCACATGGTGGGGCTAACGAGGCAACCCTTAAAATGCTTAGTGAAATTAGAAATGAACAACGGATAAATGAATATATTAAGAGAGCTAAAGATAAAACAGATTCATTTCGTCTAATGGGTTTTGGTCATCGTATCTATAAGAATAAAGATCCAAGGGCTATCATAATGAAAGCCACATGCCATGAAGTATTAGATGAGCTTGGACTTAGGAATGATCCTTTATTTAAACTAGCACTCAAATTAGAGAAAATTGCGCTTGAGGATGAATATTTTGTTAAGAAAAAACTATATCCGAATGTGGACTTTTATTCTGGCATTGTAATGAAAGCATTAGGAATACCGAACTCCATGTTCACTGCTGTGTTTGCTTTAGCGAGAACAGCCGGTTGGGTTGCCCATTGGAATGAAATGCTGGCAAATGAGAAATCTAAGATAGGCCGGCCAAGACAAATATATACTGGTAAGCTTAGAAGAGATGTTCCTAATCTTTAAGCAGAAAAAGAAGATCCACAACCACAAGTAGTAGTCGCATTAGGATTCTTGATTACAAACTGTGACCCTTGAACATTATCTTGGTAATCAATTTCAGCCCCTGTTAAATACTGTAAACTCATCGGGTCAACCAATAATGTTACTGAATCCTTCACAACCTGGGTATCATCTTCATTAATTACCTCTTCAAAAGTAAAGCCATACTGAAACCCCGAACATCCACCGCCACTTACAAAAACTCTCAACTTTAAGTCAGGTGATCCTTCTTCAGCGATTAGCTCTTTAACTTTGTTTACTGCGTTATCTGTAAAATCAATTGGTGTAGGCATTTTAATTTCAGTATTCATTTAATCTCTCCTTGTACCTTTTCTTTTTTTAAAGGTAATTTTTTTTTAGATTTAGTTAACTCCGCCTTAGTTATTTGCTTTAATTCTCCGTTAACTTTTGCTCCTGCATGTATTTCTATTGAATTATACTCAATATTACCTTTAATAATAGAGCTTGGATGTAATTCTAAATAATCATAGCATGTAACATTTCCAATAATCTCGCCAGCAATTATTGCTGTTTCGACCATAACACTCCCCTTTATCTTGCTAAATTCACCCATAATAAGCGTACCATCGGAATCTTCTACAACAGTTAAATCGCCATAAATTTTTCCATCTAACCTCAAGCCGCCAGAATAAGAGTAATTTCCTCTAATTATATTATCTCTATCTATTAGGGTATTTATTGCTCCTAATTTTTTCTTTTTTTTAAAAATCATAGATTATCTTCTTTTCCCAACAATTTTCTCATAAAATAAAACACTTTCTTTTAATTTAGTATTCTCTTCTTTGACTTCCTTTAATGCGGTAGAAATTTTTTCATATGATATCTGGGACATCTGTATCTCTAACTTTTGCTCAAGTAATTCTTTTTCATGAGCAGAATTATATTTCGATAATTCGTCTATTTTAAGTAAAAAATCTATTGATTTACCGCCATCAAAGAAATAGAATGTGCTTCCAAATCCGACAATTAAAGAAAACATTGCCATTATTGCATACCCAGGCCAAACACTTCCAGTTTTAATTCTAGCTGTATTTCCAGTTAACTTATAATTTCTTTTTTTTGATATATTTTTCATTTAATTAAGGGGCCAAAGGTATTAATTCTAATCCAAGCGATTCTTGCCATCCCATCATAATATTCAAATTTTGAACTGCCTGCCCGGCTGCTCCCTTTACTAGATTATCTATCACAGACAAAATTACTAGTTGTTTAGTATCGGGAACTTTATAAAATGATATTCTACACATATTAGACCCTCTTACTGATTTAGTATCTGGACATGAGTTTGCCTTCATGACATCAACAAAAGGCTCTTTATCATAAAATTTATTAAAGATAACTGATGGGTCAAAATCCTCAATACAATTAACATATATTGTAGCGTGAATACCTCTTGCTATTGGTAAGAGATGAGGTACAAATAGAATCTTCGCTTTTCCTAAGGGTGAGTTCTGAGTTAAATTTTCTTCAATTTCAGGTTTATGTCTGTGCCCCATTAAAGAATAAGCCTTAAAACTTTCACTTGCCTCTGACATCAGAAGATCTACTTGATTATTTTTACCAGCCCCACTTATTCCAGATTTTGCGTCAACTATTATTGATAATGGGTCTATTAGGCTTTCCTTTAATAAAGGGATTAAGGCTAATTGAATTGCTGTTGGGTAACATCCTGGGTTAGCTATAAGTTCGGCATTCTTAATTTTCTCTCTATTTATTTCTGGAAGACCATAAATAGCTTTTTCTAAAATATCTGGGCATTGATGTTGTATTTCATACCATTTCTCCCATTCTTTTATATCTTTAATTCTAAAATCTGCTGCTAAATCGATAACTTTGGTTCCATTATTTATTAACTCTTTAGCATATCTCATTGCAACTCCATTAGGAGTCGCAAAAAATACCAAATTCGATTCTTTTAAATTAATCTCATCAGGGTTTACAAATTTATGTCTTAATACACCCCTTAGAGAAGGATAAATCTCGTAGACATATCTACCTGCATCATTTCTTGAAGTAACATGATGTATATCAACATTAGGATGAAGCGATAGTAGCCTTAATAATTCAATACCTGTATAGCCCGAACCACCCACAATACTTACTTTTATTTTATTATTCATATCAATATATATTCTACATTGTTTAATTATTAATCTTGTTTAAAAAAAAAGCCGCATAAAGCGGCTTTTTCCTAGTTCAAATATTTTATCTTTTTGAGAACTGTTTGGCACGTCTCGCTTTTCTTAACCCAACTTTTTTACGCTCCACTTCTCGTGCGTCACGTGTTACATATCCTGCTTTAGATAGATCAGGCTTAAGCTCAATGTCGTAATCCATCAAAGCTCTTGTAATGCCATGCCTTACAGCACCAGCTTGGCCAGATTCGCCTCCACCAACCACATTAACTTTTATATCAAATGTTGAAGTATTGTTTGTTAACTCCAATGGCTGCTTCATTATCATTTGTGAAGTAAACCTTGAAAAATATTCTGCCATAGGTTTATTATTAATTATAATAGCTCCCTTTCCGGGTTTAATAAAAACCCTCGCTATTGAACTTTTTCTTCTTCCGGTACCGTAGTAATATTTACCTATCATCGAATATATCCTGAAATTATAAAGTTATTGGTTGAGGCTGCTGAGCTGAATGATTATGATTGCTTCCAGCAAAAACCTTCATTTTTTTTACCATTGCATAGCCTAGAGGGCCTTTAGGCAGCATGCCTTTAACTGCTTTCTCTAAAGCTCTACCTGGAAATTTTTCTTGCATCTTCTTAAAGTTTGTTGAATAAAGTCCACCAGGGAATCCAGAATGTCTGTGGTAAATCTTACCCTCAGTCTTGTCACCAGTTACTTTCAACTTCTCTGCATTAATTACAACAATATAATCACCTGTATCAACATGAGGTGTATAGATTGTTTTATGCTTCCCTCTTAATCTATGGGCGATTGCACTTGCTAGCCTACCAAGAGTAGCATCTGTAGCATCTACCAGTAGCCAGTCTCTTTTAACTTCATGTGATTTTGCTGAAAATGTTTTCATTTTATTATAATTACCAATTTATGCATTAAAAAAATTAAGGTACGAATTTTAGTCTATTTTAGGGTTATGTGTCAATTATTTAGTGCATGAGATTCTAATTATGTAATTGTGATACAAAGCCAAAAAATATAATCATACCTATATAATTACTTCTTAAAAAAGCTTTAAAATTTTTCTTTGCATCCATGTGTCTACTTTCAAAACATCCGTACATTGCAATTACAAACGCCAAACTTAATAAAACATAATAAATATATGAGAAATTTTCTAAAGTTCCGATAATAAATAAGCTTAAAAACATTAAAAAATAACTTAACGTAACTATAGATATGATTTTTTTATTAAAAGTTAATGGGGATGAACGGATATTTATTTTTTTATCATCCGCCATGTCACCAACTGCATAATGTGAATCATATGCAAAAGCCCAAAAAATATTGGATATAAATAAGATTAAAGCCTCTGTAGGAATTTTATTTTGAACCGCTGAAAAAGCCATTAATATTCCAAATCCAAAAGTAATTCCCAGATATAATTGTGGCACAGCAAAAAAACGTTTAGTCAGTGGGTAAGTTAATGAAAATATAAGAGCAATAAAAGCAATACAAATAGTCATAAAATTTAATTGAATTACAAGTATAAAACAAAATATTATTAATACTAATAAGAGTATTGAAGCTTCTTTTGGGCTTACTATATTAGATGCTATTGGCCGATTCTTTGTTCTTTCAACAAAACAATCTAGATTACGGTCAATCAAATCGTTTACTACACAGCCCGCTGTCCTCATTAAAATTGTCCCAAATATAAAAATAGTTAACACTCTTATATTTGGGAATCCTCCGGAAGCCATAAATAGTGCTGAAAGCGTTGGCCACAGTAATAAAAAAATTCCTATTGGGTTATGGATTCTAGTTAAAATCAATAAGTTATTAAATTTATCCATTTAGATAATCAAATTTTTCAAAATTATTAAAAAAAACTTCGGTTAATAAAACTTTTTCATTTCTATTTTTAAAGGTGGATTGTCTTGTAGCAAGAATATTTGTATTTTTTAAATCGAAGGTGGCAATTCTTTTTGTAAAATCATCATTGATAGATGATTTTTTAAATTGAAACCTAGAGCGAGCTATATGTTTTCTTCTAAATACAATATCTGCCAAGGGTTTATTGTTCAATTTCTTTATTTTGTGCCAAAATCCTTTCAAGCACCTTGAAGGCAATATTGTTCTAGCATACATAATTGGTAAATTATCTGCATAAATTAAAACTTCCCTAAGGTATAAATATTCTGATTTTTTATATCCAAATATTTTTTTTTCATTTAGAAAAATTTTACTAGTTCTCGCGTCAATTGGGACAATTTCTAATTTGGCAATATTTCTAATACGATAGCTTAAAGACTTCATATCTAAAAGCCAGAATTTTAATTGGCTCTCTATTTGAATACTTTTACTCCACATCATAATTTTAAGACCGTCCTATATCTTTATAGTTTCTATGCCAACGTTCAATGTGCATTAATGATTGTGATGAGCATTTTTTTATTAGAGCATCTGCATCATTTTTTGCTGCAACTAATAGATCTTGATCTCTTTCTAAGTCAGCAATACGTAAAGAAGGGAGGCCACTTTGTCTTAAACCTAGAAGTTCTCCTGGACCTCTAATTTTTAAATCTTCCTCAGCAATCTTAAAGCCATCAATATTTTCATATATTACCTTTAACCTCTGTTTCGCAAGATCAGATAACTTCTTCTGGTAAAGTAAAATACAAATACTTTTTTTATGTCCTCGACCAATTCTTCCTCTTAATTGATGCAATTGTGAAAGACCCATCCTTTCAGCATTTTCAATAACCATTAATGTAGCATTTGGAACATCTACTCCTACTTCAATAACTGTTGTTGCTACTATAATTTTAATTTTATTTTTATTAAAATCCTCCATAATTTCTTTTTTATCATTTGAGGAAAGTCGCCCATGAACTAATCCAACTTTGTGACTAATAAAATAATTGGATAAATCTGAAAATGTTTTTTCAGCAGTCTCAAGTTGCAAAGTTTCACTTTCTTCGATCAGAGGGCACACCCAATAAACTTGGTTATCATTTAAACAATGCTGATTAATTGTATCTAATATTTCATTTCTTTTTTCACTTGAAAAAATCTTTGTCGTAATGCTTTGTCTGCCAGGAGGCATTTCATTTATAATTGAAATATCCATATCTGCAAAGTAACTCATTGCTAGTGTTCTTGGTATCGGTGTTGCACTCATCATCAGCTGATGAGGTTCAAAATCTTTATTTAATAAACTTTTTTTTCTTAATGCTAATCGTTGTTTAACTCCAAAACGATGTTGTTCATCTATAATATAAAATCCGATAAATTTAAACTCTACTTTTTCTTGAATTAACGCATGGGTTCCTACAATTAATTCAGCTTCGCCGTTTTTAATTCTTTTGTATGAATTAGCTTTTAATTTAGGCTTCATACTCCCTGTTAATAATTCCACTTTAATACCGAGTTTAGTCAACCATAAATCTAATTTCTTAAAATGTTGTTCTGCTAAAATTTCAGTTGGCGCCAAAAATACAACCTGGAAACTAGAATTGATAGCCTGTAATGCAGCCATCGTAGCTACAACTGTTTTACCACTCCCCACATCTCCTTGAAGTAACCTATTCATTGGATAGCTTTGACTTAAGTCATTTTTGATCTCCGTAAATACAGATTGTTGTTGATTCGTTAATTCAAATTCTAAATTATTCAAAAATTTTCTTTGGATACTATGCGAATATAAAACTGGTTTGGATTTATATGACTTGTTTTCATGATATCTACCGCGAAAAAATAATTGGTGCGCAAGCAGTTCATCATAAATTAATCTCTGATGAAAAATACTTTTTTTTTCATCAAATAATTTTTTTTTATATTTTTTTTCAGGCTTATGAATGGATTTTAATGCCTCTATCAATGATGGTAAAGATTTTTTTTGATACAAACTTCCAAAATAATCTGGGTTTTGCCTCTCTAAATCTTCCTGTTCAAAAACTTTTTGCACTAATTTAAAAATTAGCTTTTGTGATAGCCCTTCAGTAGTTGGATAAATTGGTGTATAAAAATTTTTAAGTGGGGTATCTATGGAAACAAATTCATATTTAGGATGAATCATTTCAAATAAAAATGTATTTAATTTGATCTCGCCATAGATCCTTATGATTTTACCCTCTTTAAATTCTTTTATTTGACTTGGATAAAAATTCATAAATCTTAACTTTAAATCACCAGATATGTCTTTAACATAAACAGTTAAATTTTTTCTTGGTCGATATGAAACTTCTGTACTAATTATTTTTGCTTCGACTTGATGCATGAAGCCTGGTGTAATATTTTTTATTAACTCAATCTTTGTTTCGTCTATATATCTTAGAGGAAGATGAAGAAGCAAATCAAATGAATTTAGAATTCCTAATTTTTTTAATTTTTTTGATTGAATTTCTGTAAATATTGGTTTTGCCAATTTAATTAATTACTCTAAAACTAAAAATCCATCAGCCTCAACTAAGGATCCTTTTGGAAGAGATGCGACTCCAATTGCTGCCCTTGCAGGAAATGGCTCTGTAAAATACGTCTTCATAATTTCATTTACTAAAGTAAAATGTGATAAATCGGTTAAATAAATATTTAATTTTGTAACGTCGTCAAAATTAGCACCTGCTGCCTTTATAACTTGGTTTAAATTTTCAAATACTTGTTTGATTTGTGCTTCAATTCCATCTACTAATTTCATTGTATTAGGATCCAATGGGATTTGTCCCGATAAAAAAACTATATTTCCTTTTCGAATTGCTTGGCTATATGGCCCAATGGCTTGAGGAGCATTTGTTGAATTTATAGCTATTTTTTTCATTATTTATTTTCCTTATTTCAATGTAAAGATTTTACACGATTGATTTTATTAATTTTAGGGATCTTCCTTAAATTCCTGATTAAATCTGCTAAATGTATACGGTTACGAACTTGAACGATTAATCTTAAGTTAGAAAAAGAGCTGCCATCGCCTTCATCAACAGAAATATTATCTATATTAGCCTCTGAATCCGATATGGCAGATGTAATTATTGCTAGCACTCCACGCTCATTTATAACTAATATATTTAAACTTACATTAAAATATGCTTCTGGGTTTGGCTCCCATTCAACATCAACCCACTTTTCATGGTCTAATTTTGAGTTTTTGATACCTAGGCAGTCATGAGTATGTATTATTAGTCCTTTATCTTTATTAATAAAACCAAGTATCGGGTCCCCAGGAATTGGATGGCAACAAATTGAAAGTTTTATTGCCATTCCTTCGGAACCTTTTATAGTAATTACATCTAGGAATTTTGTTTGTTTTTTTGTTTGTTTCGAACCATCTATGATGCTCGTTAATTGATGCGCGACCATTACATTAATTCTTTTCCCTAATGCTATATCTATAAGAATATTATCTTTAGAATCCAAATGGTAGTCTAAAATTAACTTATCCCAATGCTTTTTCTTTATTGATGCTGGAGAAACATGAAAGGCTTTAAGTGCATTGTTTAGCATACTGTTTCCTAAAATAACAAGATCTTTACTTTCAGCAGATCGAAGAAAAAGCCTTATTTGTGATCGAGCTTTTGGTGTAACAATAAAATTAAGCCAGGCTGGATTTGGTTTTGCAACAGATGCAGTAATAATTTCAACGTGGTCACCAGTCGTTAATTCTGCTCGCAAAGGAACCAGTTCCTGGTTTATTTTTGCTGATATAGCGCTGTTTCCAACAACCGTATGAACAGCATATGCGAAATCAATTGTTGTAGATCCTTTTGGTAGAGCAAAAATTTTACCTTTTGGTGAAAACACATATATTTCATCAGGAAATAAGTCAATTTTAAGGTGTTCTAAAAATTCAAATGAATCACTACTTTCTGTTTGAATTTCAAGTAACCTTTTTAACCATTGGTTAGTTTGTTGTTGAAGCTCTGTAACATGTGTATCTTTATTTTTATAAAGCCAGTGAGCTGCCACTCCAGCTTCAGCTAACTTATGCATATTTTCCGACCTAATTTGAATTTCAAAAGGCATACCGAATGGACCAAATAATGTTGTATGGAGAGATTGATAACCATTGGCTTTTGGTATGGCAATATAATCTTTAAATTTGCCAGGTATAGGTTTGTATAAAGAGTGTAAAGCACCCAGAGTTAAATAGCACTCATTTAAGTCGCTAACAACAATTCGGAAACCATAAATATCATTTATTTGAGAAAAATTCGTGTGCTTGTTAAGCATTTTTCTATGGATACTTGCAGGATTTTTTTCTCGCCCAGTAATTTCGGCTTTTATTTCTGACATTTCTAATTTGTCTTTGATTGCAATAAGGGTCTTTTCAATAATTTCTTTTCTATTACCTCGACTCGCAATAATTGCTTTGCTAATAGTTTTATATCTTAACGGATGTATATATTTAAAACTTAAATCTTCTAATTCTTGATAAACATTATTCAATCCCAATCTGTTTGCAATTGGAGCATATATATCTGAAGTTTCCTGTGAGATTTTCCTTCTTTTTAATGGCTTCAATGGCTCCAGTGTCTGCATATTATGCAATCGATCTGCCAGCTTTATTAAAATCACTCTAACGTCCTGTGACATTGCTAATAACATTTTTCTAAAATTCTCTGCCTGTGCCTC
>CAYTWX010000019.1:0-9971 GCA_964442085.1 uncultured Methylobacillus sp.
ATGAAGCCCCTTATGCTTCCTTATGATGTCCAACCCTGGGCGCAGCCAGAGATGGAATGTATTACCAAGAATAATTTCAAAATCTATACTCTCTAATTCTTGAGGACTGATTGATTTTACTGCTCCATAAGTACCTACCGGCATAAAAACAGGGGTATTGACTTCACCGTGTGAGAGTTGTAAGAGTCCTGATCTTGAATGGCCATCTTGAGAAGTAAGTTTAAATTTCATGATTAGTGGGTAAATAGATAAATTTGATTTATCATCATTATAAATAGAATATGAATTAATAACGATGAATATTAAGCAATACTAGGATAAAATTTTAAATAATTATGACTATTCAGAAAAAAAATCTAAAAAAAGATGACAGCGGTAAGAATAAATTTTATCTTTTACCCAATTTAATTACCACGGCATCACTGTTTGCTGGTTTTTATTCTATAGTCCAAGCGATGAACGGGCATTACGCTCATGCTTCAATTGCAATTTTTGTTGCATTAATTTTAGATGGCTTGGATGGAAGAATTGCAAGATTAACAAATACACAAAGTGCATTTGGATCCGAATACGATAGCTTGTCTGATATGGTTTCTTTTGGGGTCGCGCCAGCTCTTGTGATATACGTATGGGCGCTTCAGCCACTTGGAAAGTTGGGTTGGATTGTCTCGTTTATTTATTGTGCTTGTGCGGCGGTTAGGCTTGCTAGATTTAACATTAAATCAGATATGGATAATAAAAAATATTTTTCTGGACTACCTTCCCCAGCTGCAGCAACCTTATTAGCTAGTTTTATTTGGATTTCTTTTGATAATGGAATAAGTGGAAATGAAATATTTTTAGGCTTCTTCCAGATGCAATGGTTTGCATTGATAATAACTCTCTTTGTTGCATTATCAATGACAGCAGATGTTAATTTTTATAGTGGTAAGGATATCAACCTAAGAAATAGCCAGCCTTTCGTTGTGATACTTTTAATAGCATTAATATTTGGCTTGATATCACACAGTCCAGCAGAGGTTATTTTCATAATCGCATTTGGATACTCCTTATCAGGATACTTTAATGCAATGAGAGAGAAATTTAAAACAAGTAAAAATTTTTTAGACGTTGATATATTTGATGAAAAATAAATTAATAATATTTGATACTACTTTACGTGATGGCGAGCAAAGTCCTGGCGCATCAATGACTCAAGAAGAAAAGGTCAGAATTGCAAAGCAGCTTGAGAAATTAGGTGTGGATGTAATTGAAGCTGGTTTTGCAGCAGCAAGCCCTGGCGACTTTGAGGCAATTATGGCTGTGGCAAAAACAATAAAAAAATCAACAGTCTGTTCTTTAGCTAGGGCGCTCGAATCTGATATCGAAAAGGCTGGGATGGCTATTGAGCCTGCAGTAAATAAGAGAATTCATACTTTTATTGCGACAAGTAAGATTCATATGGAGAATAAATTAAGAATGAAGCCTAACCAAGTTCTTAATCAGGCTATTAAAGCAGTTGAATGGGCTTTATCTCATTCACAGGATGTAGAATTTTCAGCAGAAGATGCAGTTAGGTCAGATATAGATTTTCTTGTCGAAGTATTCGATGCCGTGATTCAAGCAGGCGCCAAAACAATTAATGTTCCTGATACGGTAGGTTACTCTATTCCAGGCGTGTGGGGGGAACGAATGAGGATGTTAATAGAAAGAGTGCCTAATGCAGATAAAGTTGTATGGTCAACACATTGCCATAATGACCTAGGGATGGCCGTAGCTAATTCCTTAGCAGCTGTTTTGAATGGAGCTAGACAAGTCGAATGCACAATTAATGGACTTGGAGAGAGGGCAGGAAATGCTAGTCTAGAGGAAATTGTAATGGCTGTAAAAACAAGAAAAGATATTTTTAATCTTGAATCCAAAATTAACACAAAACAAATCGTACCAACCTCCCGATTGGTATCTACAATCACGGGTTATCCAGTTCAGCCTAATAAAGCAGTAGTTGGAGCAAATGCATTTGCACATGAGTCAGGAATCCATCAGGATGGCGTTTTAAAGCATAGAGAAACATACGAAATAATGCTTGCTCAAGATGTTGGTTGGGGTGCGAATAAGATTAGCCTAGGTAAACTTTCAGGAAGAAATGCATTTAAAAGTAGATTAAAAGAATTAGGTATTGAGATTGAGGCTGAAGAAACATTTAATGCAACATTTGATAGATTTAAGTTGTTAGCTGATAAAAAATCCGAGATATTTGATGAAGATATTCACGCCTTAGTCAGCGAGGAGTATGTTGAAGAGTCTTATGATGTATATAAGCTAATCGGACTAAAGACTGCCTCAGAGTCAGGCAAGACTCCTTTTTCAGAAATTGAAATGACTATGGATGGAGAAAATTATAAATCTAGCGCAGAGGGCAGTGGGTCAGTTGACGCGGCATTTAGAGCTATTGAATCAATTGTAAAATCACAAGCAGAACTATTATTATTTTCGGTAAATAACATAACCTCCGGAACTGACTCCCAAGGTGAGGTGACTGTCCGCTTGTCCAGAGGAGGGAGAATTGTTAATGGCCAAGGTTCAGACACAGACATTGTTATCGCATCTGCGAAAGCCTATATTAGCGCACTTAATAAACTACATTCCAAGTATGAACGTGTACACGCACAGTTATAAGAGAGATATTTTTTGAATTTAGCTATTTTTGATTTAGACAACACACTTCTTGACGGAGACTCCGATTATAACTGGGGACTTTTTTTAGTTCGAGAAGGATTGGTTGATAAAAAAATTCACGAAGATTCTAATAAGAAATTTTACTCAGATTACAACACGGGGAAATTAGATATTTATGAATTCTGTGAATTTCAATTTAAATTTTTTAAGGATAACCCAAAAAAATTAACAGATAAGCTTCTAGCTCGTTATGTAAGTGAAGTTGTAACAATAATGATAACGGAGAAAGCAAAAAATCTTGTAAATAAACATAGGGATAATGGAGATAAACTACTGATTATTACGGCAACTAATAGCTATATAACAAAACCTATTGGCGATTTGCTTGGTATAGACGATTTAATCGGGACTGATCTTGAGGAGGCTGACGGAGAGTTTACAGGTAAAGTGAAAGGAATTCCTTCATTTAAAGAGGGTAAAGTGGAGAGATTAAACTTTTGGTTAAAACAAAAAGGGTTTGTATCAAAAGATTTCGAAAAAATTTACTTTTACAGTGATTCTCAAAATGATTTACCACTACTTAGAATAGTTAGTAATCCTGTAGCAGCAAACCCGGATGAAGTATTAAAAAAAGAAGCAATTAAAAATAAGTGGCCAATAATTATTTTGAAGTAATTTTTAACTGAGTAAGACCTCTAAAACAAATTTTGTACCAAAATATGATAATAAAAGAAACGTGAAAGCAATAAGGCTAATTATTACTGCTTTTTCACCCCTCCATCCATATTTAAACCTACCAATCAGCATTGCACCATAAATAACCCAAGCCATAAGAGAGAAGATAGTTTTATGATTCCATACTAGTGAGGACCCAAAAATTTCGCTTGAAAACAAAAGACCAGAGAATAAAGTTATTGATAAAAGTATAAAGCCAAGCCAATAAATTTTAAATAAAACATCCTCCATTTTAAGTAATGAAAAATTACTAGTTAGATTGCCTATATCTTTATGTTGCTTGGTTAAGTTTTTTTCAAATAATAAAATAAAGATAGAAAATAAAGCCCCAATAGTTAAAAGACTGTAAGAAAGAATCGCAATAATTATATGGACTATTGAGTTTAGTGACATTTGAATCTCTAAATATTGATCATTTGGTAATAAGGGGTGGCATAAAATAATTAAGATAGCTGGCGTGATAGTTAGATTTTCTAGGCCAATAAATTGCATTTTTCTGTTTATTAGATAATAAAAAAGAACTGTTACCCAGCTAAGCAATAGTAATGAATTTGCAAAATTTAAATTAATATTATTCAATATGGTTGTTATATAAACAAGTGAAGCATGGGCTATTAAAGCGGATATTAAGGTAAAACTAGCTAGACCTTTATTTTTAACTTTATTGAAAAATAAAATAAAAGCTGTAACTGCATATAAACTCAAAGAGGATATAAGTAATATTGTATATTCCATATTATAAGTATAGTTTGTTGAAAAAATTAAAGACAATTATAATGGAATTTTTCTACAACCGTTAATTGTAAGAATTTTAATTGAGAGTATAGATAATGCTAGAAAATTTAACAGAAAGACTCCAGTCAGTAATAAAAACCATACGAGGTCAGTCTCGCTTTAGCGAAGAAAATATAAGTGATGCAATGCGAGAAGTTAGAATTGCTTTAATTGAAGCAGATGTCGCGTTACCTGTTGTGAAATACTTTATTGATCGAGTGAAGGAAAAGGTATTAGGTGCTGAGGTCTTGCAAAGTGTTACACCTGGTCAGGCGATAATCAAGATTGTTCAGGATGAACTAACCAGCCTAATGGGAAGTGAGAATGTCGGACTAGATTTATCAACAAAACCCCCCGCAGTAATCCTAATGGCGGGGTTGCAAGGTGCTGGTAAAACAACAACAGTAGCTAAGTTGGCTAAAATTTTGAATGAGCAGAAAAAGAAAGTTTTAGTTTCAAGTGCTGATGTATATCGGCCGGCAGCAATTGAGCAGCTTAAAACTCTTGCAGCAAGTTTAAATATTGAATGTTTTGATTCATCACAAAAAGATAAGCCAAATAATATTGCTTTAGAAACTTTAGCCCACGCAAAAAAATATTTTTTTGATGTGGTTATCTTCGATACTGCAGGCCGATTGGGTATTGACGAAGTGATGATGAAAGAAATTAAACAATTACATAAAACACTTTCACCGATAGAGACTTTATTTGTTGTTGATGCTATGCAGGGTCAAGATGCAGTGAATACTGCTAAAGCATTTGGAGATGCCTTGCCTTTGACAGGTGTAGTCTTAACAAAGTTAGATGGAGATTCTAGGGGTGGAGCAGCTCTTTCTGTAAAGCATATAACTGATAAGCCAATTAAATTTATTGGAGTAAGTGAGAAAACCAATGGCCTTGAACCTTTTCATCCAGAACGCATGGCTTCACGAATACTTGGTATGGGAGATATTATTGGCTTAGTTGAGGAAGCTCAAAAAAATGTCGATACAAAAGAAGCAGAGAAACTTGCAGCAAAAGTTACATCAGGAAAAAACTTTGATTTAGATGATTTTAAAAACCAAATTACCCAGATGCAAAAAATGGGAGGAGTTGGAGCAATGATGGACAAAATGCCTTCACAAATATCAGATGCAGCTGCAAAAGTTAAACCAGAAGATGGAGATAAGTCTTTAGTTCAGATTGGTGCAATTATTAGCTCAATGACTTTTCATGAAAGAAAGCATCCTGCTGTGATTAAAGCAAAAAGAAAGATAAGGATTGCAAATGGTTCTGGAGTTAAGGTGCAAGATGTTAATCGACTTCTTAAGCAGTTTGAAGAAATGCAAAAAATGATGAAAATGTTTTCTAAAGGCGGTATTAGTAAGATGATGCGAGGCTTGGCAGGAAAATTTCCGGGTATGAACTAATTTAAATTAGCAATGTTCATTGACCAAATTCTAATATTACTGGATAATCCGATTTCTGATAATGGGGAGTTAGCTCAGCTGGTAGAGCACCGGACTTTTAATCCGATGGTCAGGAGTTCGATCCTCCTACTCCCTACCAATTATTTTCTTTTTATAAATACTTAGAAAAGCTCTACAGATTTATAAAAAATATTTTTTCTAATGGTTTTAAGTAAGTTTAATATGACTGAACATAAAAATTTATTGTTAAATAATCAACTTTGTTTTGCACTTTATGCTGCTACAAACTCAATTATTCGATACTACCGTGTTTATCTTAAAGATATAGGTATAACGTATCCACAGTATCTAGTTTTGCTTGTTCTTTGGGAGCATGAATCTTTGAGTATTAAAGAGATTGCTAAGATATTAAAATTAGACTCGCCAACAATCACACCAATTGTCCAAAAATTAGAAAAAATAAATATAGTTAAAAGAGAGCGTAACAAAGATGATGAAAGAGTAGTGTTTGTTTCTCTCACCAAAAAGGGTATTAACCTAGAAACCGAAGTTGCTGAGATTCAAAATAAGGTTGCCTGTAACACACACTTAAAAACTAAAGAATTTAATGAGCTCAAAAAGATGTTGAATACACTTACTGAAACAATGGTAATAAAAGAAAATAAGTTAGATACCCTATTAGGGAAAAAAGTTAAAACGAACAGATCAGTAAATTTTACGACTAGCAAAAAAGATTAAAAAAGCTGTGATAACACAGCCTTTTTAATTAGTTTATTACTACCCTATTGATTAGCTGTTTTATATGGATTTTTATAACCATCAGTTGGGTTTGTTACAATGACACTTCGAAAGCTTTGTAGGTCACCCATTAGTTGACTGATCTCATAATCAGGAACATTCCATGCATAAAATGTTTGTAGACATTCAGTCATGATGATGTCGAATTCACGGTCACTAATATTTAAGTGAGGGTGGCTATCTTTCATATTTTTACCTCGACCAAATTCGTCAGGCTGGTAAATTTTTGGCCCACCTGTTCTTGCCACAACCCAATTAGTTAGCATTACCTTAAAGCCAACTTTAGTATGAGCAGCGTCGTGAACTGCTTTTAGTGCAGGGTTGGCATTAAGTGCTTTATTGACGTAAATTTTATCAACAAGATGATCAACTGTTAGAGCAATATTATATGTACCGCCTAATCGTGTATATAATGATTCCTCTTCACCACCAGCTTGAACAGCTGTTGAAAAAAATCCTATTAATAATACCGCTAATAAAGAACTAAACAATTTTCGATACAAACTACTTGTTTTTTTAATCATTCTAAAACTCCTCCTAAAAGTAAAAGAAAAAACGGCTTACAAAAAAATAATGCTAACCGTTTATAATTATTAGCATACTAATGGTTAGTACACAATATATATTTATGATTATATATTTATAATATGAATTATTTTTTACTTAATATGTCGTATTGTATGTTGAAAAAATTATATTTCTTAATACTTATTCTTTTATCACAGACTTTACATAGCTATCCAGCTCAGTCAGAGTTGTTTGGTTTAAGTAACTCAATGGTGCAAGTTTTTGTGACCTTCAAAGGTGGCGTTACTGGAACGGGTTCTGGTATTGTAATTAAGGAAAATCATGTTGCTACAAATTGTCACGTTTTTGCTGATAGTGACGGCGTTAACGTAGTTAAATTCTATGAAACATATACTCCGATTTCAGTATATGCTGATTGGGAGAACGATTTATGTATTCTAAAGTTTGATAACCTACCCCTTTCACCAGTAAAATTACGCTCGTCAGAACAATTATCATATGAAGAAAAGGTTTTCTCATTAACGTTCCCAAATGATAATCCAATGCCCCTTCCATCATATGGAAAAGTTAAAGCGTTATACCCATTCCACGATGGGAATATTATAAGGTCGTCTGCAGGTTTTACTGTGGGATCGAGTGGAGGTGCTTTATTTGATCTTGATTTCAATCTAGTTGGAATTACGACATTTAAAAGTCCTGGAAGAAGAGAAAATTATTATTATTGTCTTCCGGTTGATTGGATAAAGGAATTGCTTAAAACAAAAGAACAAATGAACCTAAAAAGTAAAGAAGCCCCATTTTGGAGCCTACCTGAAAATAAAAAACCATTTTTTATGAGAATAGTATTGCCTATGCAGAACGAGGATTGGCAGCTAATGCTGAAGATAGCTAAATCATGGACGCAAGCTGACGATGAAAGTGCAGATGCTTGGTATTATTTAGGGTTTGTTCAAAAGAAAATGGCTAACCTGGATTTTGCAAAATTATTTCTTAAGCAAGCAGTTAAACTCAATTCAAAGCATTATGATTCTTTAATTGTGTTGGCTGAGATTGCAGTAATTCAGAAAAATACTGATGAATATAATCATACAATTAAGCTGATGTCCGCGATTGATGATGTGTCGGCTAAATTTTATTCAGAAAATAATCCATTCTAAAAGTTGGCGCGCCCGAGAAGATTCGAACTCCTGACCCCTTGGTTCGAAGCCAAGTACTCTATCCAGCTGAGCTACGGGCGCAAATACTCAAACTAAAGTTGGCGCGCCCGAGAAGATTCGAACTCCTGACCCCCTGGTTCGTAGCCAGGTACTCTATCCAACTGAGCTACGGGCGCGTGAGCGGTATTATAACTTAAATTTAACTGCCCAAAAATATGAATTAATTTTACTGGGAAACAGGCAGTGTTAAGATTGGCCCGGCTTTAACAACTGTTCCTGATTGTAAAGCGCTAATTTGATTGAGTAACATTAAGGTATATTTGCTTTGCATATCGTTATCTTTTATATAAAACCAATGTTTCTGATATTGAACTGATACGCTAGCATTGATCGGCTTTTCTTTACTTGAGTGAACTTGAAAGAGATCAGATAAAACCTCTCCCCAGTCAAACATTTCACCTTTATTATTTTTAGTAATTTGAACACGACCTTTATCTAAATCTTCTTTTGGGATAATTATGCCATGTGATAAGAAAAATTGAATTCCAGCAAGGGATCTTATATTCAATTCAATTTCTTGCGTACTATCCACCCCGGTATAATTTGGTGTGATAGGAATTATATTGTTATCCGTTGTTATATTTATAGCATTTAGAAATCGAAGTACAGACGCAGACTGCCTTTTTTTATCTTTTATTAAGAGACCAAATTTCTTATCATTACCATCTACTTGGTATCCAAGTGTAAAACTATCTGATTGTTGTAATTTATGTATTAAATCAGCAATTAATCTAAATTTCCTGTATTTTGGGGCTAATGATGGAGTAGGTCCAGAGGCCTCTGACGCATTATTTATTCCGTTAATTTTATTCACAGTTAACCTAATAACCCTATCTGCAGCCCAGCCAGATCTAGTAAGTAACAATATAGTATCAAGACTAATAGGAGACAAAACATTTTTAACATAATCTGCTCCATTAAGAGGTATGTAGGTAATAGTAGGTTTTTCGCTGTATGAGCTGTTTCCACTTAAGCCAAGATTATTGTCAGCGATATCTCCATCAAAAAACTTAGCAGATATTCCTACGTTTTTTTTCCATTCAAGTGAGGTTGAAACACTATTTACTTCAAGGATGGCAATACTATCTGCGTAGCGCCTTCTCACCAAGTTAAGTAAAACTTCTTCATCATTGGTATTAGCTAAGACTTTATTGTATTCATTTCGGTTTCCTTCCATAAAATCAGGTCCAAGAAAAGAACAGCTTGATAGAAATAAAATAAGAGTCAGAATGAATGGAGCTGATAGCGGCATAGTTAAAAGTGGGGTAAATAAAATTTTATACATTAGTTATTATAGACAATTTATTGATCTAGATTATAAAAATTATAGCTTGGTTGAGATATAACTAAAAACAACATTTATTACAATTATGAATGATTTAGATTAGTATAGATAATTATTAAAATTTTAAAGAGTATTATATTTATGCCTTCAATAATGTATGATTTTTCAGTACCCATGTTCATTAAAAACTTAAATATCCTTTCTGATATTTTATTAAAAGCGGAAAAGGATGCAGAAAAAAGGAAAATTGATAAATCAATATTCATTAATGCAAGATTGTATCCAGACATGTTTCCTTTAGTCAGACAAATTCAAATTGGAACCGATATGGTGAGGTTAGGAATTGGTAGGTTAGCCGATGTTAAAGCACCTTCTTTTGAGGACAATGAAATAACTTTTTCTGATCTACAGAAAAGAATTAAAAAAACTATCTCATTCCTTAATAAGATTAAAGCTAATCAAATGGATGGCTCCGAATCAAAAAAAATAGAGTTTGAGATAAGAAAAAATAATTTAAAATTTAAAAATGGCCAGATATATTTGCAAGAATGGATTATTCCTCATTTC
>CAYTWX010000020.1:0-9705 GCA_964442085.1 uncultured Methylobacillus sp.
TATGAATTTGATCATGGTGCTCAATTTTTTATAGCTAAAAATAAAAATTTTATAGATTTCATCAAGCCATTAATTAAAAAAAAAATTATCAAACAATGGCATGCTAGGTTTGCAGAATTTAATAGTAGTAAAATAGTGAGAAAAATTATTTGGGATTCAGAATACCCGCATTATGTTGGAGCTCCTGGGATGAATTCAATTGCTAAATATTTATCTAAAGATCTTGATATAAAATTAAATACTAAGATTGATAGAATAGTTCAAAATACTAAATGTGGTTGGGAATTATTTGATGACAACAAAAATAACTTAGGAGTTTTTGATTGGGTTATATCTACAGCCCCTCCCATTCAATCAGCTGAAATCCTCCCAAAACAATTCAAGTACCAAAATGAGTTGCTTAATAAAAAAATGACTGGTTGTTTTTCATTGATGCTTGGATTTAATAAAGCACTTCCATTGTCATGGGATGCAGCACTTATAACTAATGCTGATATAAGTTGGATATCAATTAATAACTCTAAACCAGACAGGGCTAAACCATTTACTATGCTCATCCATTCGACTAATTCATGGGCAGAAAAGCATTTATCCGATGATCGAGAGAGTGTTATTTCATACCTAAATAAAGAAACAACACGCATTATAGGTCATGATACAAGTCGGGCAGATCATATTGATATTCATGGTTGGAGATATGCAAATATCATAAAACAAAAAGAATCTAATCTATTAATTGATTATAAAAATAATCTTGCTGCGTGCGGAGATTGGTTAACTCATGGAAGGATTGAGAGTGCCTTCGAAGCTGCATTTAGAACTGCAAATACAATCAAGCAAACCATAACTTCCTAGATTGCTATATTCATATTTGCATGTAAAATTAATCAAATTATTTATTAAATATTCAAAGGATTTTTATGGTGGAAAATAATAACAAAAGTACATCAATTCAAAAAATTCAAGAATGGCGAGACTATGCAGAAAAAATTCAATTAGATGCAAACAAAAATATTCTAGGTCAAGAAAAAGCAATAAAACTAATTATTGTAAGCCTATTTGCCAGAGGTCATGTATTGCTTGAGGGAGGTGTTGGGGTCGGTAAAACTACACTATTGCAAATTATTACAAAACTCATTGGTGGAGAATATGAGCGAGTTGAAGGAACGGTTGATATGATGCCAAACGATATTATTTACCATGCATCAATTAGTGAAGACGGTAAGCCAAACATATCAAATGGACCTCTCCTAAAAAAAGGTGAGGATCTATCAATATTCTTTTTTAATGAGATAAATAGAGCAAGACCACAAGTACATTCTTTACTTTTAAGAGTAATGGCAGAAAAATCAATCAGTGCATTTAATAAAGAGATTAACCTACCTAACATGGTTGTATTTGCTGATCGAAACCAAGTTGAAAAAAATGAAACTTTTGAGTTGCCTGCTGCTGCTAGAGATAGATTTATGATGGAAATCTCAATACAAGCTCCCAAAAAAAAAGAGTTGCGTGATGCCATAATTTTCGATACTAAATTTCAAAATACTGCCAAATTAATTGAGGAAATGCCTAAACCTAAATTTGACTGCAAAGAGCTAAATGAAGTATCTAATGCGATTCAAGATAATATACAAGCAAGCGATCACATAAAAAGTTATGTAGAGAATTTATGGCTAGCTACTGAAAACCCAAGTAAATTTAATATCAATATTAAAGAAGTTGATATTGACGACTTTATTATTGCAGGTTCCAGCCCTAGAGGAATGATTATGCTTATCAAAGCAGCAAAAGTTAACGCATGGTTAAATAAAAGAACTTATATTGAGCCAATGGATATAAATGAAATTTTCCATGAAATTATGGCACATAGGCTAGTAATAAACCGTATTTATGAAAATAACAAAATTGAATTACTCAAACAATTTACAAACGAAATATTGCTAAAAGTCCCAACACCAGAATTAAACTAAAAATGGAAATTAATCATTTTACATATTCTATTTCATGGCGCTCAAGAAATAATAGTTATGGTAATAATCTAAGCTCAAAGATTGGTAATGATTTTGAATATAGTGGATCAAAGAATTTCAATGATTACCCTAATTTATCACGCATAGATATTAAAAATTCGATTACAGACCCATTTGAAAATATATACGTTAAAACCTACAACCTAAATAATCCAATTAATTTAGTAGTGCTATGTGATGTTTCTAGCTCAATGTTTGTTGCAAAAAATAATAATTTACTAATTAAGAAGATATCAAAAATAATTGCTAACTCGGCCATAAATCACGGAGACAGATTTAGTATGATTTGTTACAACGATTTCATCAAAAAAAAATTTATATTGGAGCCTGGAAATAATCAGCAATTCATTAACCAATGGATTGATAATATCGAATTTAACAATGAAAGAACATCTAGTGATGCGATAAAAAGTATTAATAAATACTTGCCAGAAGAGAAATCATTAGTTTTTTGGATATCTGATTTTCATTATCCACCAGATGAAATTGAAAATATATTAAATCTGCTATCAACTCACCATGTGATACCTTTATTTATTTCCTCCGAAGGGGAAATAAATAAGTTACCAAGTTATGGGTTTAGAAAATTTATTGATTCAGAAAAAAATTCAGAGCATGAAATATTCTTAAGGCCAAGTATCAAGGAAAAGATACTGCTAGAGTACAACAAAACAAAGAATAAAATTTTTAATATTTTTTCTAAGAAACAAATAAAGCAGATAGTTCTTAACGATAAAATCAATATGAAAGAAATACAAAAATATTTTTTAAGTACATTTATATGAAAAAAATTCTCATCCTTATTACTCTTCTTACAGTATTTAATATAAAAGCAGCGGAGAACTATCTTACTCAAAATAAAGTGGTGGATGTAAAATATGGCTATAAATTAGGTGATTTAATTGTTATTCAAGATAAAATAATTTCGAATAAAAAATTTATAAAGATTCCAGAATTAATTATTAAAAAAAACAAAAATTTAAAATTCATAAAGCAAACAAGCAAAATTATAGATGTTGCAGGTCAAAAAATATTTATTAACAAAATAATATATCAAAATTATATAAAAACAGGTGGTGGTAAATATAAGTTACCTTTACATAGATACAAAATAAAAGATGGTGATATTGAAATGCCTCAACAAACATTTTGGTTTACAAGAGTCGCTAAAGTTAACCTCAATAATGTTTTATCAAATTCAATTGATCAAATAAAGCCTCAAATAATAGAAAAAAATTGGATTTATGACTTTGTCCTTTATTGCATTATATTTTTTGTGTTACTTATTATTTTGTATAGAAACATAAACCTAACTTTTATAAATAGAATGAATGGGCCATTTGCTAAAGCTCATAAAAAGATAAAAATTCTTCACCTGAATAATAAGAAAGATAATTATGTCAAATCAATTTTGATTCTTACTGATGCTTTTAATAAAACATTAAAAAAAAATATTGATAGTTCTAATTTTGAAGACTTAATTAATAATAATATTAAATACCAGGTGATTAAACATGAAATTAATATCTTCGTAAATGTTTCATCTTTTGAAATTTATTCATCTAAAACATATTTTTCAAAAGTAAGGTTTAATGAAATTTATAACTTTACGAAAACTCTTAAAGAAATTGAAAGAAAAGTGTAAATGAATTTGATAAATTCATATTGGCTTTTGTTACTACCTTTAGCAATTTTACCATTCCTAGTTTCGGTTTCTGACAAATTTATTATAAGTAATATCAATATATTCCACCAAGATAATTTTTCAAAGAATATTAACCTAATAATTAAAATAATTATGTCATTAGTGATAATTGTTAGCATATTTATATTAGCTAACCCTTGGTCAAATTCATCTACAATTACTCAAGTTGGCAAAGGAGCCCAATTAGTATTTGTTATTGATCGGAGTGTCAGCATGTCTAAACCCTTTATTGGGAATGATGAAAATAAATCTGAAGTAAAATCCCTTGCAACAAGGCGAATTCTTAAAAGCTTCATCAAGAGCAGACCATTAGATATGCTTGGAATTGTTGGTTTTTCAAATTCAGCTTTATACGGTTCTAAAATTACAAAAAATAGAGAATATACATTTGCAGCAATTGATGCCGCTACAGGCTCTTCTGTAAACCAAACTAATATAGGTTCTGGAATAACCTCTGGTTTATTTATGTTTAGTCAGATAGAAACTACTGGTTCGCAAGCATTGGTTTTATTATCAGATGGGGCAGGTAAAATTTCTAAGAGAGTAAAAACTGAAATATCAAATGTCTTATCTGAAAAAAAAATTAATCTTTACTGGATAATTATAAAAGAACCAAATGATGTTAGTTTGTTTGCAAGTAATACTTATCTCGAAGGTCGTGAACCAACAGTTATTAAATTGGACTTATTTTTTAAATCTCTTAATACTGAATACAAAGCGTACGAGGCTGAAAATCCAAATGCACTTTCTAATGCAATTAAAGATATTGATTCAAATGAGAAAAGACCTATTGAGATAGAAAAAGATATTCCAGGAAAAAATTATAATCCTATTTTATTGAATATATTATTAGGATTACTTATTTTACTTATTTTAATCAAAAATTTAAGGGTGTGATTAGTGTACATTTTAAAAAAAATTATTAATTTAAATAATACTATTTTATTTTCTATCTTGATAGTGTCTGTCTTCCTTGGAATTAATAATATGATTGAGGAAGAAAAAATTACTGTTACCAATCAAAAACTATTAGGAGATGAATTAATTATTGATGGAGATTATGAGGAATTAACGATATATTCATCTGCATATTTACTAGGTAAGCAGGGTGAGTATGAAAATGCTATTGAGAAATACAACATGCTATTAAAGAAATTTCCTAATACTAATAAAATTGATATTGTATATTTCAATATCGCAACTAATTACCTTCAAGACGCATTAACTAAACCATTGAGTGATGATGGAATGCTAACAATCGAAAATTTTCAAAAACTACAAAGTTCAGTAATTGCTTATGAAAAAGTTTTACAATTAAATCCATACAATGAATTAGCTAAATTTAATTTAAGTATACTTTATTCATCTATGCCCAAAGAACCCTCCAAAATTATTTCTGAACAAGCTGTTCAGGAGTTAAGTAATATTCCAATTGGTCTTCCATGAAATCAAAATTATTAAATTTAATCAGGTACAAAAAAGAATTTTTAGTTCTAATTGCTTGTATTATTCTTTGTCTTGTTGCAAAAAACAATCCAGTAGTTAATATAAAAAAATCTATATCTAGCTACATGCTTTTAGTAGACGTAAGTCAATCAATGAATGCTAAAGATTTATTTTTCAATGATGAAAGTATATCTAGAATTGATTACACAAAGCTATTACTTAAAAAAATTGTTGATTCCTCCAAATGTGGTAGTTTTTTTAGTATCAATATATTTGCTGCTGACAACGTAGCGTCCATCATAGAACCTGTGGAGAAGTGTAATAATTATGATGAACTTATTGATACTATTGATAAGCTTGAGTGGAGAATGGCATGGAAGGGTAATTCAAGAATAACTTTTGGAATTAAGTCTGCTGCCAAAATGCAGGATAGTTTAAATTTTCCCTCTAAAATTCTTTTTTTTACTGATGGTGACGAAGCGCCTAAAGTTAATGCTATAAATAAAATCAACTTAGATAATTTCAACTTAGGAAATGAAATAATTTTTGTCGGAATTGGTGGAAATAAAGAAGTTCCAGTTCCACGATATAACTCAAGAAATAAGTTTGTTGGTTTTTGGGGTATGGATATTTATGATTCACTGCCAGGTGCAACAGGTTCAAGAAATTCTGACAGCGGTAAAGATGAACCAGACCCCTCCGTTGCATCGGCTGAATATGATCGTTATTTGTCTAAGCTTTATAGCGGCTACCTTCAGGAAATCTCAAACAAAATAAATGCTCAATATATCATCGGCAATCTTAAAGATAATTCTGTAAAATCTATACTCAAAAATAAACCCAAAAATAAAATTAAATCTGAATTATTCCTTGAACGTCCAAGTGTATTCATTATTTTATTATTAATTGTCATCTTATATACTGAAAATTTTATTACCTTTTATTTAAGAAAAATTCGTTCAAAATATAGCTAATAATACAATTCCAAAACAGTATATGTGTTAAATTGACATAGTGAATTTTTTTCAATTCAATAACCAATCATCAGAAAGTTAATGCTTACTCAAATGTCTCTTAAATATAATCTTCCAGAAATTAAAACTAATCTATTAAGTGGCTTAACAGTTTCATTAGCCATGGTTCCTGAAGCAATCGCTTTTGCACTTATTGCTCAAGTTTCTCCACTTACAGGTCTTTACGCTGCAATTTTAGTGTGTTTTATTACTTCATTGTTTGGTGGGCGGCCAGGAATGGTTTCGGGGGCAACAGGTGCACTTGCTGTCGTAATGGTCTCATTGGTAGTCCAGCATGGTCCAGAATATCTATTTTTTACCGTAATACTGATGGGAATATTACAAATAATTTTTGCACTCTTTAAACTAGGAAAATTTATTCGTATGGTTCCCTATCCTGTAATGCTCGGATTTGTAAATGGATTAGCCGTTGTTATATTTATCGCTCAATTTAATCACTTCAAAACTATCAATAGCGATGGGATTTTTGTTTGGATGGAGGGCATGCCGCTTTACATTATGTTAGGTTTGATTTCTATTACAGTTGCCATTATTTATTTCCTCCCTAGAATTACAAAATCTATTCCATCAACATTGGCAGCGATTATAGCAACAACAGGGCTAGTTGCATTTTTTGGGATCGACAGTAAAACAGTTGGTGACCTAGGTTCAATTGCTGGAGGTATTCCAGATTTTAATATTCCTCTCGTCCCGATAAATTTTGAAACATTCAAAATTACTTTACCTTATGCACTTCTATTAGCAGCTATTGGTCTTATTGAAACCCTTTTAACTCTTAATTTAATTGATGATATGACTGATACTAGAGGCCGTCCAAATAAAGAGTCTATGGCCCAAGGATTTGCAAATATTATAACTGGATTTTTTGGTGGAATGGGCGGTTGCGCGATGATCGGTCAAAGCATGATTAATATCAATAATGGTGCCGTTAAGAGATTGTCAGGTATCGCAACTGCTTTATTTCTAGCCTCCTTTGTATTATTTTTATCTAAATGGATTGAAATGATTCCTTTAGCTGCTCTTATTGGCGTGATGTTTGTCGTTGCAGAAAAAACTTTTGAATGGGGAAGTTTAAGACTGTTTGGTAAAATACCCAAGCAGGATATATTTGTTGGCTTACTTGTTGGTGCAGTAACTATAGTTGCAGATTTAGCCATAGCAGTAATTTTAGGAGTAATTGTATCAGCTCTTATTTTCGCATGGGAGCATGCAAAAATAATTGAAGTTACCACATCTAAAAACAAAAAAGGATGGAAAATTTACGAGCTAAAGGGAACACTATTTTTTGCATCAGTAAAAAACTTTAATGAATTATTTAAAATAAAAGATGACCCTAATGAAATTATAATTGATTTTAAATTATCGAAAGTTACTGATCATTCTGCACTAATGGCAATTGATAGCCTAGCAAATAAATATAAGTTAGCTGGTAAAAAATTACATCTTGTTCATTTAAGTCCGGATTGTCTTGAAGTTCTTGAAAGTGCAAAAAGTATGGTCGAAATAAATGTACTTGAAGATCCTAAATACCATATTGCTGACGATAAATTAAGCTAATATTTTAATAAATTATTTTTTAAATCTATATTTCAAAATTTACCTCTAAAAGTATATATTTTATGAAAAATAAAAAAAAAATTGCGATAATTGGTCTACTTTTACTTTCATTTATATGGGGCTCAAACATACCATTTATGAAATCCGCATTGGTTTTTTCTGGCCCTGCTGAATTTTCTTTTTTAAGGAATTTCTTTGGTTCGTTAGTTTTATTTGCTCTTCTTGCTTTATTAAAAAAACCGATATTAGTTAAAGAAGCCCCAAAACTTATCATTTTAGGAATTTTTCAAACAGCTGGATTTACTGGCTTTCTTGTATGGGCTCTTGTTGAAGGTGGTGCTAGTAAAACTGCTATCTTAGTTTTTACAATGCCCTTATGGGTTTCTATGATGGCATGGCCACTTCTTCAAGAAAAATTATCTACAGCACAGTGGATTGCTTCTGGTATATGTTTTATAGGGATAGTTATGATTATAAATCCCTTAGAATTAAGTAGTAACATTCTAAGCTCTTATCTAGCCCTAGCTTCAGGATTCTCATGGGCTTGTGGTGTTATCTTGTCAAAAAAAATTCACTTAAAATACCCAAAGCTGGATCTTCTTACTATGACTGCTTGGCAAATGTTGTGGGGATCAATCCCTTTGTTTTTAATTTTATTCGTTACTACTTCAGGCCCAATAATATGGACTAATTATTTTATTGGGATTGTTTTGTTTAATGTATTTTTTGTTAATGCTATTGCATATTTACTATGGTTTTATGCTTTAAAGCATCTAACTGCATCCTTGGTATCAATTCTTTCTTTATTAACCCCTATAACTGGAGCTTTATCTGCATGGTTGTTACTTAATGAAACTTCTAGCAACGCTGAAATGTTAGGTTACATTCTTATTCTACTTGGTCTTTTTACACTGCTTTTCTTTCAAAAAAAATAAAAAGCGTTAAAATAGTTTGATAATTAATTCTTAATAATTATTTAAACTATCTCAAAAAAATGAAGTCACACTTAAGAATGTTTAAAAAAAAAAGAAAAATTAAAACCATTAATCTTAAATTTAAAGAATGAAGAAACTATTTATAATTTTATTGCTTATGACTAATCAAACACTATCAAATGATAAACCTAGTGATTTACAAGTTGCTTACCTTGCTGGGGGATGCTATTGGGGGCTTGAGGAATTAATAAGAAAATTACCAGGGGTTTCAAATACGTATGTTGGCTTCACTGGTGGCCATGTTAAAAATGTTTCATATAAGGATGTTAGTCGCGGGGATACTGGTCATGCAGAAAGTATTAAAATAGAGTTTGACAGTGAAGCTCTATCCTTTCAAAATTTACTTTTACAGTTCTTTAAGATGCACGACCCTACAACTTTAAATCAACAAGGTAACGATAGAGGGTCCCAATACAGGTCTGTAATTTTTTACACAAACAGCAATCAAAAAGATACTGCAAACAATGTAATCGAATTAGTTAACCAATCTAACTTATGGGAAAACAAAGTTGTAACTAGTATTGAGGAATTTACTACATTTTACTCTGCTGAGGAGTCTCATCAGAAATATCTTTCTAAAAATCCAGATGGATATAGCTGTCACTTCGTAAGAAATTTTGACTTTACGAAATAAAGAAATATTTAATTTACTTTACTTTTACCATCAACTCATTTCTTCTAAAAAAAGGAAGTGTCCATGGAGGATTATACCTAGCAACTTTCAACTGACCCAATATCTCTAATTTCTTATCATTGATAAAGTTATCAAGTAGTATTGCTTGTTCTTTATAATTTGATTCTCTAACCAAGCCTGAAAAAATAATTACTGCATATTTTTCTTTTGGTTCTTCAATAATTCTAATATTTTTATTGTTAGGTTTGGGTAAGGTTTTTATTGAAAATTCTTTTGGCATTACAAATGATATAAGCCACTCCCT
>CAYTWX010000021.1:0-9590 GCA_964442085.1 uncultured Methylobacillus sp.
CAACTTTTATATCAGCCTTTATGAAATCCTGAGGTTGAATTTTTTGGAAAATTAACCCTGGTTTTGGATTAAGACTTTTTATTAATTTTATTGCGTCTAGTAGCTCATCCTCGCTGCAGTTTAAGTTCTTTTTAAGAACTGTATAGTTCTTGTTCCCAAGTAAATTTAAGAATTTAGCAGAAATTTTTATTGCAATTTTAATATATTTATCGCTCCCCTTAACTATTTTTAGCTGTAACAGTAAACACTCTGATAAATTTCTTGCACCGATTCCAGGGGACGAAGAGTTTTGTATGTGCTTTAAAAGATTTTCTAATTCTTCTATTTTGATTTTAGGCTCAAAAAGAATATTAGATATAATTTTTTCTAATGGATCAATTAAATAACCGTCATCATTAATTGAGTCAATCAAAATAAGGAAGATGACTTGATCTCTATCTGAAAATGAAAAAATACTTAAATTTTCAATTAAGTACTCTTTTAATGTTTGATTTTTAATTTCAGTATTAAACAATTCATAAGAATAGTCATTATTGAATGATGCTTCTTTTAGGGTATTAAATTTTTCTTGGTTAATAGGGTTTTTTGCTGCTGGCCCCTCTAAATCTAGAAATATGTTGTCATTAATATAATCTTCTATTAATTGATTCAGTTCAGATTGAGATGCTTGAAGTAGCTTAATTGATTGCTGTAAAAGAGGCGTTAGCCTTAAAGACTGAGAAAGTTTGAGATTGAAACTTAACTTCATATTTTTATAAAATAAAGTCCTTTCCGAGGTATATGTCTTTAACTTTTTGATCTGTTACGATTTCTGATGGCTTTCCTGATGCAAAAATTATCCCTTGATTCACAATATACGCCCTGTCACAAATTCCTAAGGTTTCTCTAACATTATGATCAGTTATTAGAACTCCAATATCCATTGATGCTAACTGCTGAATAATTTTTTGTATATCAATAACAGCAATGGGGTCAATTCCTGCAAAAGGCTCGTCTAGTAATATAAATTTTGGATTAGTTGCAAGACACCTTGCAATTTCAACCCTTCTTCTTTCCCCGCCTGAAAGACTGATAGCAGTATTATTTTTTATATGATTTATACTTAGCTCACTTAAAAGCGCCTCCAACCTCTTAATGTTTTCTTTTTTTGGTTTTTTATTTAATTCTAATATAGATAATATGTTTTCTGATACCGTCATTTTTCTGAAAATAGATGGCTCTTGAGGGAGGTAAGAAATTCCAAGCTTTGCTCTATTGTGTATAGGCATTTTTGTTAAATCATGACTATCAATTTTAATTGTTCCATGCTCTGAAGGTATTAGACCAACAATCATATAGAATGATGTTGTTTTTCCAGCACCATTTGGGCCTAATAAACCAACAACTTCTCCACTTGATATCCTGAGTGAAATATCTTTAACTACAGAATTTTTTTGGTAAGTTTTTTTAATATTTTGAATAATTAATTCTGACATACTGTTTAATTTTCTTTTTTTGGTTTAATGATTACCCTTGTTCTGCCTTTTTTTACACTATTACCGTTTTCATCTTTAGTACTTCCAGATAATGCCTGAGCAAATTCAGCATTTGTATCGTACATTATATAGTCACCAAAAACAGTATCGTTTCCCCTCTGAACTGATGCCTTACTATATAAATGAACCTTGTCCATATGTCCATCATATTCTATTCTTTCTGCTCGCCCTTCAATATATTCATCAATACCATCCCTTTTCTGTTTAAAGGTTGTTGGCTTTCCAATTGCAGTACTATGTTGAAAGCCTTGATTATCTTCTCTAACAATCAATTCACTTGCTTTGATAGTTAGTGTACCTTGGGTCATTATTACATCACCTTTGTAGATGCTAATAGACTTCGCGTCGTCTACTGTCATTGTATCTGATTCAATCTCAATCGCTTTATCCCTATCAGCCTCTTCAGAGGCTACAAAAGAAGATGCTAATAATAGAATTATAAAAATAAAGACTACAATTGAATTATATTTAGTTAGTTTTTTTATTTGGTCTAGGGTCATCATAATGAACTTTAACATTGCTTAGTAGCTTTACAATTCCTTCTTTGTTGTCATATTTCATACCAACACCATAAATTTCTATATTGGGCTCTTGTATTATTTTCACGGGCTTTTTTGTTATAACGATATCCATATCTGGCAATATATTTAATTCATCAGTAAAAAGCTTCATTTCTCTTTTTTTCTCCGTTTTAACTCTAGTTAAAATAACATTATCTGAAAACAAATATTTATCACCACCGCTTATTACCTTTCCTTTATTACTGCTAATAATAGAATAGGGTTTGCTATTCTTATATCTAGTAAAGTGCGGCTCCTTTAAGGAAGCATATTCAGCATAATTAAACTCTTTCATATTTTCAGCCTTAATACTGAATTTAATAGTCCCATTTTTTTTAGTTTGTACGTTTTCAAAATTTTTTAGATAAAATTCAGGACCACTGGCATGATTATTGCTTTTGACTAAAAGTTCTTTTTCGACTTCTAATTTCAACCAGTAAGTAATAAAGGCGATTATGATAATAATTAATAATACAAAAATTGTTGAGAGTTTATTTGCCATCTAGATTACTTTTGAATCAAAAAGATCATTTAAATTTAGTGTTCCAATTACTTTTTCATCTTTATCGGTAATAAGAAAACAATTCACCTTAAATTTTTCCATTATATTCACTGCCTCAATAGCCATTTCGGAACCTTTGAGCGTGATGGGGTTTTTAGTCATACAGTCTTCAATTAAAGAATTAATATTTTTTTTGTTTAGTATTGCTCTTCTGAGGTCACCATCAGTTAGTATGCCAACAAGCTTATCTTCATTATTTACTATACTTGTAAAACCTAATTCTTTATTTGTTATCTCTTGTATTGCATCTTCAAGTGAAGATTTGACGTTGATAGAAGGAATCTTCTGACCTATGCGCATGATATCTTTTACTTTGATAAATGTATTTTTACCTAAACTTCCACCTGGATGAGAATTGGCAAAATCTTCAGCAGTAAATTCTCTTAGATCTAAGACACAAATGGCAAGTGCATCACCTAAAGCCAATGAAACAGATGTGCTCGCAGTTGGAGCAAGCCCTAAGGGGCAAGCCTCTTTAGAAACTTCCGCACTTATATGTATATCGCTTTCGTTTGCTAATTCGGAAGAAGAGTTGCCAGATATGCCAATAATTTTAGCCCCAATTCTTTTGATGGTGGGGAAAATTGATATTATTTCGTCACTTTTTCCCGAATTAGAAAAAAATATGACAATATCGTCTTTAGTTATCATTCCGAGATCGCCATGACTCGCCTCTCCAGGGTGCATAAAGAAAGCTGGGGTCCCTGTACTTGCCAAGGTTGAAGCAATTTTCCTTGCGATATGACCAGATTTTCCCATACCACTTAGGACAATTCTTCCTTTGCAGTTTAAAATTTCATTTACTGCGTCACTAAAGTCACTAGAAATATTTTTACTTGCCATTAAAATTTCTTGCGATTCAATATCAAGAACTTTCTGCGCAAGCTTTATAATTTGATCAGAATTTTTATCCATTAGCCTTCTTCAAATGTATTTATATTATAAGTATAAAAGGGTTTGATAGTAGAATAAAGTTATATATGAAAATGCCTATAATTTATGTTTGAATCAATCCAATTAATTATTCTATTATTAGTCAGCTCTGTTCTCATGGTTGCCTTATTTAGATACCTAAGATTACCACCCATGATAGCTTATTTTGTTGTGGGCTTGATTCTAGGACCTTATGCACTTGGTGTATTGCCTGATTCTGAATCAAGCAGACATTTTGTTGAGTTTGGCATTGTATTTCTTATGTTTACAATTGGTTTGGAATTTAGTTTACCTAAATTAAACTCTATGAGACATATTTTATTTGGACTAGGTGGAGCCCAAGTTGCAATAACTTTATTAACAACAATGGTATTTTCAACTTTTTTAGGGTTAGATCTTGCAGAAGCATTTATTATTGGTTCAGCATTGACGATGTCATCAACCGCAATTGTATCTAAAATATTAATGGAGAGAATCGATCTTAATAGTCGACATGGCCAATTATCTATCGGTATTCTATTATTTCAAGACATAGCTGTAATCCTTATTTTAATTTTAATCCCAGTTTTTAATTCTCAAGTTATTGATTTATATAGTTTATTATGGATATCACTTTTCAAGATTGTAGTTTTACTTTTTATTCTCTTTAGGGTCGGGCAGCCCGTTATGAACTTCTGGTTTGGAATAGTTGCTAAGCAAAAATCACGAGAGTTATTTGTACTTAATGTTTTAATGATTACTCTTATTTTTGCTTATGTAACAAAATTGACAGGATTATCTTATGCTTTAGGAGCATTTCTTGCCGGTATGTTAATTTCTGAAACAAGGTACAGGTATCAAGTTGAGTCGGATATAGCATCTTTTAGGGATATTTTATTAGGACTTTTCTTTATTAGCATTGGCATGATGCTTAATTTAGATGTCTTGATTGAATATTACCCCACAATATTCTTAATATTTTTCTTATACACAATTTTTAAGGCGACGGTCATAACTTTTTTAGCTCGGTTATTTAAATATGAATTAGGGGTTGGGATCAGAGCGGGAGTAATATTGGGACAAGCTGGTGAGTTTAGTTTTGTTATTCTTGCGTTGGGACAGGAGCAAGGTCTTATCTCTGGCAATATACTTCAAATTATTTTATCAGTATGTTTGTTATCAATGTTGTTTGCCTCATTAATTATTCCTTTTAATGGCCGTATTGCTCGATATATTTCAAAAGAATATTTAAAAAACAGTGAAAAACTAGTCAATAAAATTGAAGCTTCCAGCGAAGATTTCAATGAACATGTAATTATATGTGGATATGGAAGAGGAGGGCAGTACTTAGGAAGGTTTCTGAAGGAAGAAAATATTTCATTTATCGCAATTGACATGGACCTAAATCGTGTTAATGATGCAGCAAATGCTGGTGAAAAGGTTATGTATGGAGATGCTAGTAGAAGAGTTGTTTTAAGGGCGGCAGGCATTGAAAGAGCAAAAGCGCTAGTTATTGCTTATTCTGACGATAGATCTTCATTAAAAGTATTAAATGTAATTCGTGATGCATACCCAGATTTACCTGTAATTGTCAGAACTCGTGACGAGTCATCAATCCAACAGCTTCAAGATGCTGGGGCAACCGATGTAGTGCCAGAAGTCTTAGAAAGTAGCTTAATGCTAGCATCGCATGCTCTTGTCTTATTAGATGTTCCACTAGCGAGGGTAATAAAGAAGATTAGAGCTTTTAGAAATGAAAGGTACAAAATATTCAGAGGTTATTTTATGGGATCCTCGGAGGCAAGTGATGATATGCAAGGACAGGATCAATTACAACTTCATACGATCGAGGTTAAGAATAATTTTTACTTAAAAAATAAACTTATAAATGAAATACCATTTGATAGATTTAACATTGAAATACAGCATTTAAGAAGGCCAAATATGCTGGAAGATATTGAGGTAAGGACAGACATAAAACTCAAAGATGGTGATGTAATAGTAATTTTAGGATTACCAAGAGACTTAATTGAATTTGAAAAATTTACAATTACTGGCGAATAAATAATTGAGTAAAAAAATCGCAATTATTGGTGGAGGTATTATAGGTTGTTTAACAGCAATTAGACTAAAGGAGAGTGGCTTTGAAGTGTTGGTTGTAGACAAACATGAAATTGGAAAAGAGTCATCATGGGCTGGTGCAGGTATATTGTTTCCATTGATGCCATGGAATTACCGACCAAAGGTATATGATTTATGTATATTAGCTTCAAGTTTCTATGAAAATTTTTCGAAAAAATTATATGACAAAACAGGAATAGACCCAGAATATAAAAAAACAGGTATGACAATAATCCCTCCATATGAGAAAGATGAGGTTATTAAATGGGTTAATTCTCAGAATCTTCCATATGAAGAAACATTCTTTAGAGATTCTGAATCTATACACCTTCCATCAGTAGCCCAAATAAGATCGCCCAGACTCATGAAATCAATTAAATTATTTATGGAGGAAATAGGAATAAATATAATTGAAAATATGGAGTTAGCTGAAATTGACCATAAAGAGGGAGTGGTAAAAAAATGGCCAACAAAAAAAAATAGCTTTATTGAGGCTGATTATTTTGTAATTACATCGGGAGCTTGGACATCAAACTTAAAAGAAAATTATAAAAGTAAAATATATCCTGTAAGGGGACAAATGATTCAGTATAAAACCTCGAATTTATTAATCGAAAAAATTCTTTATTCAAACGATTTTTATATTTTACAAAGAAAAGATAGAGTAATAATTGCTGGTAGCACAATTGAAGAAGTAGGTTTTGATCAAACAGTAAATATTGATAAAAAAGAAGCATTAATGAGAAAGGCTGAGGAATTAATTCCAGACCTTACCAATGTAGAAGTTGAGAACCATTGGGCAGGTTTTAGACCTGGTACAAAAGAAAATATCCCATTTATACAAAAGGATGATGATTATGAAAATGTTTTTGTTAATTCTGGACATTTTAGGTATGGGTTAACGATGGCACCTCAGTCCGCAGAAAATCTCAATGAAATTTTGATAAAATCAATATGACCAGTGATAAAAAACAAGTAATCTGGAGACTTCTTGATGGTAAGCCAGGCCATGAAAAACAATCGTTATCACTTATTAAAGCTTTAAATTGTGAGTTTGGTGTTAAAACTGTGAATGTAGATAGTAGAAATTTTTTATTTTTAATACTATTTTCAATAAATAAAATAAAGAAACTTCCAAAGCCAAATTTTATTATTGGTGCGGGGCATAAAACTCATGCTTCATTACTATATTTAAAATTTATCTTCGGAGGAAAAACAATATTAATAATGAAACCAAGCTTGCCTAGTAATTGGTTTGATTTGTGCATAATTCCAGAACATGACAATTTTGAAGGAACTAGCCTTATATACAAAATAAAAGGAGCTCTAGCAAACACTTCAAACTTAATAAAAAAAGATGAAAAAAAAGGAATAATATTAGTCGGTGGAATTTCAAAACATTATGAATGGGGAGGAGATAATGTAGTTAGACAGATTGAGGAGTTATTGATTAATAATCCATTAATACACTTTATATTAAGCCCTTCAAGGAGAACACCAAAAGATTTTATTATAAAGATAAATAAGCTTTCATTTTCTAATTTAACAATTCATTCAATTCAAAAACAAAATAAAGACTGGTTAAAAAATCAAATGAACAAAACAAAATATGCATGGATTACTGAAGATTCGATATCCATGATTTATGAGTCCTTAACAGCAGGCCAGAATGTTGGATTAATTGCACTAAAGAGTAAATGCAAAAATCGTATAACAAATGAAATAGAAAGACTAAAAAAAGAAAAAATTATATTTGCAAATACTAATAGAAGCTATAAAAATATAAATGAATCTAATTTTGTAATTGATGAGGCAACTAGGTGCGCGAAGCTGATTAAAAAACAATTTATAGAAAAAGTTAAAAAATGAAAAAAAATATCATAATTTTAGAACGAAGACTTTTTTCTGCTTTTGGGCATGAGAGGACTCAAATAGAAACAATAAATGAATATTTTAAAAATAATAGTTCTTATGTAATAACATGTAAAAATACATCTTTAGTTAAGCTAAATTTAAAAAATAAATTTTATCTAGACATGCCTGAATTTTTGATGAAAGCAGAGGGGAGAGAGTCAGAAAGTTACATTAGAAAGTCAGCACATAGTCTCGAAATGATTCTTAGAAAGACCAAATTTATATCGAACACAAATCTTATAATACCATCTGCAAGAACAGCTGAAATTTCAATGTTAGCGGTATTATTTTATGAAAATAAATTCCCGGAAAATATTTTACCAATTGTTCGAATACTGGGGATAAATTATCTTGATGATTTACCAAAAGAGGTACTAAAAACTTTTATAGAATTAGTAAACAATAGAAAAATTAAACTGTGCACTGAGACTGAAGAACTTTCAAATAAGATTAAAAATAAATTCAACGTAAAATTTATAAGAACATTGATGTTTCCAGTATCTGTTCCATTAAAAAATATAACAAAAAAAAGCAAAATAAATAAAAATATAAATATAGGTTGTTTAGGAGGGCCAAGACCATCCAAAGGAACACATTTAATTCCTAAATTAATAAAAAGTTTAAGATTGTATATTCATGACAACAATTTAGATGTATCAATTACATTTATAGTTCAAATGAGTAAAGAAAAAAAGAAGAGGACATTTATTTTCTGGTTTAAAGAATTAATATCTAGGTACATATCTAGATCAGTTAGGGTAAAAATAGTATATGGTACCGATGGAAGAAGAGAATTTATGAATCTAATCAATACTATTGATATTTTTCTACTTCCATATAATCAAAACCAATATAAATATTCTGGGTCTGGCTTTATAATTGATGCTTTAATACTTGAAAAACCTATTATTCTTTCTGAAGGTATAGCAATGAAAGAGCTTACCAATTTTAAAAATTCAATAACATTTAAAAACCCCTTAGATTTCCCAAAAAAATTGGTCAAAATGATTAAAAATCACAAAATGTATTCCAATAATGCTAAGAGTGGAAAAAAGTATCTAATAAATAAAATACATAATTCATTCAAATTTATTTCAGAATGAAATTACTGTTTTTAAATAAAAATGAATAATATTAAAACAAAAAAATTGACAATTCTTCAGGTACTCCCAGCTTTGAACTCGGGAGGTGTAGAGCGTGGAACATTAGAAATCTCAAAATATCTAGTTTCGAAAAAACATCGTTCAATAGTGATATCAGAAGGTGGCAGAATGAGGGATAAGTTAGTTAAAGAAGGAGGCGAACATATTGAACTTGCAATAGGTAAAAAATCACTATTAACTTTAAGATTAATTCCAAAACTAATTAAAATTTTAAGTACAAATAATGTCGATCTTATTCATATAAGATCTAGATTTCCTGCATGGATATGTTTAATTGCAATTAAGTTTATGGAAAATAAAAAAATACCTTCAATAGTAACAACTTTCCATGGCCCGTATTCTATAAATCGATATAGCTCAATAATGACAAAGGGTGATGCGGTAATAGCAGTATCAAAGATGATAAAAACCTACATCCTAAAAAACTACAAAATCAACCCAAAAAAAATATTCTTAAATTATAGAGGCGTGGATGCCAAAGAGTTTCCATACTTGTTTAAACCTAAAGATTCATGGATTAATGAATGGTATAAAGATAATCCAGAGACAAAAAATAAGATGTTGTTAACATTACCTGGGCGAGTAACTAGGTGGAAAGGACAAATACATTTTCTTAATATAATTGCATCATTAAATAAAAATAATATAAATATTTACGGCCTCATAGTAGGCGATGTTGCAGCTAATAAGGTAGGCTTTCTTGAGGAGCTAAAAAATAAAGCTATCGAATTAGGAATTAAAGATAAAGTTTCATTTGTAGGTCATCGGAATGACTTAAGGGAAATTATGTCAATTTCAAAGATTGTATTTTCATTATCAAGTG
>CAYTWX010000022.1:0-9472 GCA_964442085.1 uncultured Methylobacillus sp.
ATAGAAAGTATCCTACCAGTTGTAGTGTCGCATGGCGAGGGACGCGTTCAATTTTCTAGTAATGACCATCTAAATCTAAATGAATCATCTAACTTAATATCATTAAAATATGTAGATAATTACCATCAGGGAACTTTAATGTACCCAATGAATCCAAATGGTTCTCCCAATGGAATAACGGGATTAACCAGTTCGGATGGAAGAGTATCTATTATGATGCCACATCCTGAAAGAGTATTTAGGACTGATCAAAACTCATGGCACCCAAAAAAATGGGAAAAATTTGGTCCTTGGTATAGAATGTTTGCCAACGCAAACAAATTTTTCATTTAATTGAAGGAAACATTATGAAAGCTTTATCTATATTACTTGCAGTTTTTATGGCGACATTCTCATTTAATGCAATCGCTCTTAATGATGAGCAAGAGCTTGAATTCACAGGGGCAGTTAATATCGGAGATATTAAAACTGTAAAAAGATATGTGGAGACAACAAATGTTAAGATTGATGATAGTTATTTTGCATGGACCCCATTTCTTATGGCAGCGGCAAAAAATCAATTAGAAGTGATGAAGTATCTTGTAAGCAAAGGATCAAATATCACCTACACGCACCCAATAACAAAGTTTAATGCACTTCATCATGCAGCATTTAATGGGAGTCAACTGATGGTTGATTATTTAATAGATATCGGAATTGATAAGTCGCAAAAACTCAGAGGTGATGTTTCATTAATAAGAGCATTGCAAGAAGACCGTAAACCTAAAATGGCAAAATATCTTTTATCTATTGGGTTTGTAGATGATGGTTGTCAGGAAAAAAGATGTTTCTAAATTTAATCTAAGAAAAAAGTACAATTAAAAGTCAATATTAACATTGACTTTTTTTTTGCATTTATTTTTTATCGAAAATGGCGCGGTAGCAGAATGTTCATGCGAAGGCTTGCAAAGTCTTAGATGTTGGTTGAATTCCAGCCCGCGCCTCCAATGAATGAGTAGGAGATAAAAATGAAGATTATTGCATCCCTATGCTTTTTAATTTTTTTGAGTATATCAAGCCTTAACTCTGAAGAAAATTTTAGTAATTATAAAAAATATAATCTAACTAAAACTAAATTTAAGCTAGATATAGTTGCCAAAGATCTTCATTACCCATGGGCTTTAACTTTTGTGGATAAGAACAACCTACTAGTAACAGAAAAAAAAGGTGGTTTATTTAAGATAAATTTAAAAACTGGAATAAGAAATAAGATTAAGCATGGCATAAATCATACTGGTTACGATGGTGGCAGCATAACCTCCTCTCAAGGGGGTCTTTTAGATGCTCAATTTAATAATCAGGATGGTTATATTTATTTTACCTACAGTCATGATTTCAAAGAATTACGTATTGATAAAAAACCAAAGAAAAGTTGGGGTACCGCCATTGCAAGAGGCACGTTAAGGAATAATGAAATAATAGGTCTTCAAGTTTTATTAATCGCTAAACCCAAGCTTTCAACCAATAAACATTTTGGCTCAAGAATTTCTATTAAAGATGGCATACTTTTTGCAAGTTTTGGAGAACGTGATCAAGGTATGATTGCTCAAGACCCAACCAAACACCCAGGAAGTATTATTCGTATTAAAACTAACGGAAGTATTCCTAAAGATAATCCAAAATTTAATGGTAAAGAAACATGGCTTCCAGAAATATATACAATTGGAGTCAGAAACCCTCAAGGTATGGCAATCTCACCTCACGATGGAGAGGTTTATTTCTCAAATCATGGACCCAGAGGTGGCGACCACATAGGCAAGGTTAAGGCTGGAGCAAATTATGGCTGGAAAGATATAGCATGGGGTGGTTCAGAGTATTCTGGATTTAGCATTGGAGATGTTCCATTTAAAAAAGAATATGATAAGCCGGTTATAACCTGGGTCCCTTCAATGGCAATCAGCAGTATTCAGTTTTATAATGGAGATATTTTTCCAGAATGGCAGGGGGATATGATCGTATCCTCACTAAATGGGAAAAGTCTTATTAGGTTAGATTATGAAAATAATAAAATTGTAGGAGAGGAGATTATCTTTAAGGATAAAATTGGGCGTATCAGGGACTTTGAAATTGATACCCAAGGTAATATTTATCTTGTGAGTGATAGCCCTAGATCTAAATTATGGAAACTTAGTAAATAAAGCATTTTTTAATTTTAATGGAAAATAGATAATGAAAAAATTAACCGTATTACTAGTATTTTTAGTGGGCATAACGAATTTAAGTCTTGCTCGAGAGGCAAAATATAATGGGTTTAGTATGCCAGAATCTGTTGCAGAAGGCCCAGATGGCTATATTTATGTCTCTGAAATAGGAGAAAGAGATAAAGATGGGGATGGAAAAATAAGTAAAATTGATAAAAAAGGCAATATTACTCTATTTGCAACAGGCCTTTACGACCCAAAAGGTATAGTCTTTTATAAAGAAAAACTATATGTAACCGATAGAGATGTGATTATTGAGGTTAATACCGATGGATCATGGTCAGTCTTCGGCTCCACAATGGCGTTCCCAAAAACTCCTGTTTTTCTTAATGATATTGATGTAGATTCTGATGGAAATTTTTATATTACAGATACTAGTAATTTTGAAACGGGCGGTATTGTTTTTAAAATGAATCAAATGGGTGATATTAGCGTTCTTTTTGATGAAACAACAGATAATACTAAAGCACCCAATGGTGTATTGCTAATAGGTAATAATAAGATTTTGATTGTTGATTGGGGTGGAGAGTTATTTGAAGCAGATACTAAAACTAAAAAAATTATAAAATTAGGGGAAGGTTTTCCAGGTGGTGATGGTTTAGCAATTAAAAATGACACTATATATATAAGTAGCTGGAAAGAAGGAAAGATATACGAATTTAAGGATGGTAAATCAAAAGTTATGCTAGATGGCTTTAAAGCTGCTGCAGATATTGCTCTTAGTAAAGATAAAAAACATTTAATTATTCCCGATATGAAAGCAGGAACAGTGACAATTTATCCTTTAAAATAAGATTTTTTTAAAGGCATAGTATCTTTAGAAGAATGCTTAATGCACATTATATAATATCGTTTAAGCATTCTGATATCATATTGTATTTAGCAATAAAGTCGAAAGAGTGCAAATGAATCTTCATGAGTATCAAGCTAAAGAACTACTAAGGGCTAATGGAATAAACATTCCAAAAGGTAAAGTTTCTCATAATGCAGAAGAAACTTATGCTATTGCTGAGAAATTGAATTCAAATCTTGTAATAAAAGCACAAATACATGCGGGTGGAAGAGGTAAGGCAGGTGGGATTAAGGTAGTTAAATCAGCAGAAGAGGCGAAAAAATTTGCTTCTTCTATTTTGGGAAAAAATCTTATAACACATCAGAATAAACCGCATGGCCAGCCTGTAAATAAATTATTAATTGAAGAGACAATTTTAATAAAAAAAGAATTATATTTTTCAATTCTAATAGACAGACAATCAGAATCTATAGTAATAATAACATCAAGATTTGGTGGTATAGACATAGAAGAGATTGCGAGTAAAGATACGAATTCTATCGTTAAAGAATACTTTACGATTTCCCAAATCATAACCCCCCCACAAATTGAGAGTTTAGCCACAGGGCTTGGGGTAGGGAAAAAATTATTTTCAAAATTTGAAAAATTTCTCATCTCCTCCTTCAAACTCTTTAAGGACTTAGATTTATCACTTCTTGAAATAAATCCATTAGTTATCTCAAATGATGATGAAATTGTTGCCGTAGATTGTAAAATAAGTTTGGATGATAATGCTAGGTTTCGTCATAAAGAAATTAGTAGAGCTTATGACTGGCTACAAATTGACAAAAAAGAAGCTGAAGCCTTTCACGAGGGGTTAAGCTACATTGCCTTAGAAGGAAATATTGGCTGTATGGTAAATGGAGCAGGATTAGCTATGGCAACAATGGATTTAATTAAGATATCAGGTGGGCTTCCTGCAAACTTTTTAGATGTTGGCGGTGGTGCAACATCAGAAACTGTGAGTAAGGCTTTTAAAATTTTACTATCTGATAATAATGTTCGTGTTGTATTAGTTAATATTTTTGGCGGGATTATGAGGTGTGACATTATTGCTGAAGGAATAATCTCTGCTGTTAAGGAAGTGGGTGTTAAAATACCTATAGTTGTTCGCTTAGAGGGAACAAACGTTAAGTTAGGTAAAGAAATTTTAAGAAAAAGTAATCTTAATATCATTTCTGCTGACAGCCTAACAGATGCAGCAAAAAAATCAGTCGATCTCACAATTTGATAAAATACATATGTCTATTCTTATAAATAAAAATACAAAAGTTTTATGCCAAGGTTTCACAGGAAAACAAGGGACATTTCATAGTGAACAATCAATTCAGTATGGGACTCAAGTTGTCGGTGGAGTTACACCTGGAAAAGGTGGCTTAACCCATCTTGAGCTACCAGTTTTTAATACTGTTAAAGAAGCAATTAAAGAAACTGGTGCGAATGCAACAATGATCTATGTCCCACCAATGTTTGCGGCGAATTCTATCTTGGAGGCAAGTGATGCCGGTATTGAGATTATTGTCTGTATTACTGAAGGTATTCCAGTGAGTGATATGTTAAAAATAAAACAAATAATTGAGCCAAACAATACAATCTTGGTTGGACCAAACTGCCCAGGAATTATTACACCAGGTGAATGCAAAATTGGAATTATGCCGGGAGATATTCATAAACCAGGCTCAATTGGCATAGTGTCAAGATCTGGAACTCTTACTTATGAAGCTGTACATCAAACTTCAATGAATGGGCTAGGCCAAACAACATGTGTTGGCATTGGTGGAGATCCTATAAAAGGGCTTAATTTTATTGAGTGCTTAAAGATGTTTGAAAGTGACCCATATACCAAGGGTATTATAATGGTAGGGGAAATTGGAGGCTCGGATGAAGAGCTTGCTGCTGAATTTATATCTAAAAATATCACAAAGCCAGTTGTTGCATATATTGCAGGATTGACTGCTCCCGAAGGTAAGCGAATGGGGCATGCTGGAGCAATTATTTCAGGTAATTCTGGAAAAGCAATCGATAAAATAAATGTATTAAAAAAGTCAGGTGTTTGGATTTCTGAATCTCCAGCAAACATGGGTCAAGTTATGGCTCAGGCGTTAAAAAAAGAAAAATAACTAATGCGATATATTCTTAACATTCTATTTATTTTGATTTCAATAAATAGCTCACAATTATATGCCGAAGAAATTCCATATTTATTGACTGCCTCTGCGAAGGGAGATATTGAAACTGTTAAAGCTATTATAGAAAGTGGTGGCGACCCAAATACAGAGGATAAAGATAATATTAATGCTCTCATGTATGCCTCAAGAAAAAATAAAGTAGAAATTGTTGAATATTTAATATCTAAAGGGGCGGATGTAAATAAAGTTGAAAATGATGGTTGGTCAGCATTAATGTTTGCTGCAAAAAAAAATTATACTGTAACTGTCAAAACTCTTCTTAATAATAATGCAGATCCAAAAATAACCGATCCAGATGGCTGGTCTGCTTATGGCTTAGCTGCAACATCTGGCCATTATGAAACTGTTGATTTACTCCTTAAGGGTGGTATTGATCCAAACAGTAGGAATAATTCAGGCTTAACCGTATTGATGTTGGCATGTAAAAGTGGAAATATTAAAACTATTGAAATACTAATTAATAATGGAGCAAAAATTGAGCTAAAAGATAGGTATGGAAAAACAGCATTAATTCATGCTGCATCTAATGGTAATGAGAATGCGATAAACCTTCTCCTATACAAAGGTGCAAAAGTTGATAGTGCTGACAAATCTGAATGGAGTGCTTTAATGTGGGCTATCAAAAATAAAAAATTTAAAGCTGCTAAAGTTCTAATTCTTCACGGAGCTGATATTAATCATGAGGATAATGAAGGTACTCATTTAATTCATTTTGCTGTACATAAAAAATCTTTTAAGTTAATAAAGCTTCTGATTGATAAAAATGTGAATTTAAAAGCTAAAGATCAATATGGCTTAACAGCCCTAGTTTATGCATTAAAGAATAAAGATAAAAAAATTATTGATTTGATTAAAAATGCAGGTGGGAAATATTAAAGTATGAAAATAAGTTTAGCACAAATTAACCCTACGGTAGGTGATATTCAATCTAACTTTAAACTTATCATAAAACATGCAAAAATAGCTCAAAAACAAGATGTAGAAATATTAATTACACCTGAATTAAGTATCTGCGGTTACCCACCTGAGGACTTACTTCTAGATAAAAATTTTATTAAAGAGTGTGATGAAGCCTTAATAAAAATTGCAAAAAAATTCCCTAAACTGAAAATTATTATAGGTCATCCAAGATATTTCAAAGGAAGTCTTTATAATTCAGCGTCTGTCTTATATAAAGGGAAAATAGAGAATACGTACGATAAGCAAATTCTCCCAAACTATGGAGTATTTGATGAAAAAAGATATTTTAACTCTGGGAATAAATCATTAATTTTTTCACACAAAGGAAAAAAGATTGGCTTGCTGATATGTGAAGATATATGGGTTGAAGGTCCTGCTGAGAAATTATCAAACGTTGACTACATCATCTGTATTAACGCATCTCCATTTGAGATTGATAAATATGCAACTAGAATTAAAAAATTGAAAGGTAGAGTTTCATTAAATGGATGCACTCTTATTTATCTTAATTTAGTTGGTGGTCAAGATGATTTACTTTTTGATGGTGGGTCCTTTGTCTACAACAATAAATACGGACTAATAGAATGTCTTGAACAATTTCAATCTTTAAACAAAGTGGTAGATCTAGATATAGATGGGAAAAATGGATACCAACATAGAATTAAAAAATTTAATTCTCCGATAAAAACCTTATTGAATGGTTTAATATTAGCTCTCAAAGATTATCTTTCAAAAAATTCTATTAAAAATATTTTCATTGGGTTATCAGGAGGAATTGATTCCGCCGTTGTTCTTTATATCGCCTCTCAAGCATGTAAAAAAGTAAATATTACAGCCATTATGATGCCGAGCTCTTATACCTCAAAAGCTAGCCTTCAAGATGCTAAGAAGCTTACAGATAATTTAGCAATAACATATAAAGTCAACCCAATAAAATCTTTGATGAAGTCATTTGATAAGTCATTATCTAATGAATTTAAAAATTTCTCTAAGGATATTACAGAGGAAAATATTCAGGCAAGAATCAGAGGTGTTTTATTAATGGCTTATGCAAATAAGTTTAATGGTATTGTATTGGCAACAAGTAACAAAAGTGAAGTTGCTGTTGGTTATTCTACATTATATGGTGATATGGTTGGTGGATTCTCTATCTTAAAAGACGTGCCAAAAACATTAGTTTACAAAATTGCAGAAGAGATTAATCGCACCAGTAATATTATCCCAGAAAGAATATTAACCAGAGCTCCCTCTGCTGAGCTTTGTAAAAATCAAACAGATCAGGACAATCTTCCTGATTACGAAGTTCTAGATGCAATATTAGATTTATATATTGAACAAAATAAAAGTATAAAAATGATAATTAAAGAAGGATATTCAGCACAAGTAGTAAGAAAAGTTATAAAATTAGTGCATACAAATGAATTCAAAAGAAGACAGGCTGCTCCTGGGCCAAAAGTAACTCGTAAAGCTTTTGGTAAGGATAGACGCTATCCAATTACAAGCGGATACCAACCATTTAATCAAAAGGAATTAAAATGAAAAAAATTGAGGCAATAATCAAACCTTTCAAGCTTGATGAAGTTAGGGAGGTCTTGTCTGAACTTGGGATAATGGGTCTTACGGCTACTGAAGTTAAAGGCTTTGGTCGTCAAAAAGGTCACACTGAATTATACAGGGGTGCTGAGTATGTAGTCGATTTCCTACCAAAAGTGAAGCTAGATATAGTCGTTACTGACTCCATGGTAGACAAGGTAATCGAAGCAATTACAAAAACTGCACATACTGGAAAAATCGGTGATGGAAAAATATTTGTGATGAATGTTGAAGATGCTATTCGAATTCGAACAGGTGAAAAAGGTGATGAAGCAGTATAATTATTTAATTATTTTCTAAGTGCTTTCTAATTATGACTAAATCTTCAGGGGTATCTATGCCTCTGTAAACTTCACCTTTGTAATTTAATACTGTCAATAAGATGTTATTTTCTAGAGCTCTTAACTGTTCAAGTTTTAAAGAATTTTCTAGTTTTGAAAGAGGTAAGCTGCAAAAATTATTTAATAATTTTTTTGTATATCCATAGATACCGATATGGTGAAATTGTTCTTTTTGATTCCAATTTTTTTCCTTACTTACCAATGGTTCTCGATAAAAAGTCGTGGCTAATTTATTTATATCGTATAAAACTTTCACATTACCTAGATTCAAATATTCGTTAAAATTTTTAAACTCCGAACAAGCTGTAACATACTGAACATTAACATCTTGTAATGCCTTAGCTAATAATTTAACTAATTTTGGACTAATAAGAGGTTCATCTCCCTGAACATTGATAATTATTTCATCGTCAAGCCATTCTTTCTGATTCGCAACATCTAAAACTCTATCGGTTCCAGAAGCATGATTCTTGTCAGTCATTAACGCTTCAAAACCATATTTTTCAGCAGTGGTCACAATTCTTTCATCATCAGTAGCAATAATTACTTGCTGAGCTCCACTTTTACTTGCTTGAATTGCTGTTCTTATAACCATCGGTACTCCAGCAATCTCAATTAATGGTTTACCAGGCAACCTAGTACTTTCGTACCTAGCTGGTATCACAACATTAAAATTCATTTTTAATTCTTCCCTGCTAGCTTTCGAGCTTCGCTTTCCAGTAAAATAGGTATTCCATCCTCAATGCGGTAGGCTAATTTTGCTGCTTTTGATATTAGCTCATTATTTTTTTGATCGTATAGGAGCGGCCCTTTAGTTACTGGGCAAACAAGAATATCTAATAACTTTTTGTCCATTTAATTAAATCCTTAATTTGTTAATCAATTTTGTTAACAGCTTTTCATCAACGTCAGTTTGTATTGGCAAGCACCAAAAATTATCTTGAGCAAAATTTTTACATTTAATAGCATCTTTTTCTGTCATTATGATGTTCATATCATCATATTCTTTGAAATCAGACTCAGTAAATAGATGATGATCATTAAAGATTACTTTTCGAAATTTTAAGCCAGCAGCTTTTAATTGCTCAAAGAACCTTTCTGGATTACCAATTCCAGTTATAGCAACTATATCTCCCTCAAGGGCATCTAAATTAGATATTCTATTATTATGAAGACAATTTTCTAGTATCCCACTGAAACAGGACATTCTATGAATCAGTATTTTTTTTTCAGCTAGCATATTTTCTGTGGACCCATTTAATACTAAAGCGTCTATTGTAGACAATCTATTGGTAAACTCTCTTAATGGTCCAGCTG
>CAYTWX010000023.1:0-9281 GCA_964442085.1 uncultured Methylobacillus sp.
CAATTTCATTATATAAATCTCCATAGTTTTAACTAAGGGTTTAAAAAGAAGCAAACACATCTCCTACATTTTGAATAGAATCTTAAACGTAAGTGATTTATTTACTTTTAGCACTAAAAATTTAGCGCTTGAAAAGTACTTTATACCTCTGAATTTTATTTTGCAACAGTTTTGTTACAATTTCCTTACATTTAATGATTAATTTTACTTATTAAAATCCAACCTAAATTAGAGTCAATAATTTTGATAGAATAGATTATAGATAACATTCGAAAATTAATAGCTAATAAGAGGTGACTTAAAAATGCCAGATCCACAAAAATATAGTTTTTTTCCTGAAATTGAGCCTAATAAAGAATATATTCTTGCATGCGGTGACATTCATAATATTTATTTCGAAGAATCAGGAAATCCTAATGGTCATCCTATAATTTTTTTACATGGTGGTCCTGGTGGTGGATGTGGAGCTAAACAGCGCAGATTTTTTGATCCTAAATTTTATAGAATCATTCTTTTCGATCAAAGAGGTTGTGGTAAGAGTCAGCCACTCGGTGAAATTAAAGAAAACACTACAGAAGATTTAATTAGTGATATTGAAACAATCAGAAAACATTTACATATTGAAAAGTGGATTTTGTTTGGAGGCTCATGGGGAAGTTCATTAGCTTTGGCTTATGGAGTTAAATACCCAGAATACTTGTTAGGTTTAATTTTACGTGGTGTTTTTTTAAGTCGTAAAAAAGAACTCGATTGGTTTTTAAAAGATGTGGATCAATTTTTTCCTGAGAATCATCAATTACTTCTTAACCACACTGAAAGTATTAATAAAGATAATCTTGTTGAAGAATATACTCGTTTAGTACTTAGTAGTAATTTTAACATTGCCAAAAAAGCCGCTGTTTCATGGAATAAATTTGAAGGTAGTATTTTAAAATTACTGCCTGCATCTGATGCTACTAACAATAAAGATGATGATGATGAAATTAATTATGAATTTGAATTAGCAAGAGCTAAAGTGCAGCTTCATTATATTAATAATCTTTGTTTTATTGACGGCGAAAAAATTCTTAATGAAGTTGAGATATTAAAAAATATCCCTATTGAGATTATTCAAGGAAGATACGATATGGTTTGCCCGCCCAAAACAGCATACGAACTCAAAAAGAAACTCCCACACAGTAAATTGACTATAATTCCCAATGCAGGTCATTCTGCATCTGAAGCCGGAATATTATCATCTTTAATATCTGCCACTGAAAAATTTAAATCACTTTTTTGAGCAAATTTAAAAGATGTTAAAAATTTTCAAAAAGATTTTAAATTATAGAGGCGTAGGATTTTTTATTGCAAAAGAAATTTTTTCTGGTTTCCATAGGCACAACTTTCTAGCCTTCAATGCTTCTATTTCTTTCTTTACTTTATTTGCCCTTATTCCTTTGATATTACTTATTTTCTTTTTTTTAAGTCAGTGGCTTGCCAACTCCTCATTCGCATTATCTCACCTAATTAGTCTTACATCTCACTTACTACCAGAGATTAATATAAGAATTATGAATGAAGTTTATAAGGTTTCATCAACAAATGCTACTTGGGGCTTTTTATGGATTATGGTTTTATTTATAGCAGCAACTCCACTTACTGCATCACTCAGAACTGGCTTTGCTAATATTTTGGGTTTACCTAATAAAAATACTTTTTTAAAAAATAAAGTAAAAGATATATTTGCTATTATCACTATTATGATTTTATTTTTTCTCTATATATTTTTAGAGATAGAATTGCTTCAAGTCTCTTCAAGGTTTGCTGAATATATTCCAATAGTAAAAAAAATTTATTTTTCATCAATTACTTCGTTAGTTTTGTTAATTTTGACTGTAATAATTTTCTTCAACTTTTACTTTCCAATTAAAATAAAAAAAAGATATCTAATGATGGGAGCAATCTTAACCAGTTTATCTTGGTATACCTTAAGTTACCTATTCGATTTTTTTCTCAATATAAGCTCTTTTTATGGAACTTTTTTCGGAGGGATGCGTGGCCTATTTATTTCATTAATATGGCTATACTTAAATACTGCATCGCTCTTATTAGGTGCAGAGCTTATTGCAGCATTACATAAAAAAGAAATTTTATTACTTAAACAACTTTTTGTTATTAAGCATATTCATAGGCATCCAATTATAAATGACCTAATGAAATTATTTGGTCGTAGATATGAGAAAAATATATTAATTTTTAAAAAAGGTGATCGCGACCAAAGACTTTATTTTATTATTGAAGGCGAAATTAATATTACTCAAGGAAGTCGAATAGAAACTATAGGTGCAGGGGGCTACTTCGGTGAACTTGCATTACTAAATAAAATACCTTTTTTGGGAAGAGTTACTGATGCAGAAGTAATTTCCGACTGGGCTAAAATTATTATAGTTTCTGACGTGCAAATGAAAAAAATTCTAGCTGAGGATCATAACGTTGCCATGTATTTTTTATCCAATATGGCTAGAAAACTTCAACTTAACTAAGCAGGTTTCACGTCAAATGCAACGCAAATTCTCTCTTCATCTGAATTGAAAGGAATTGTTCGGTGAAATACGGATGACGGGAAAAAAATTACATCCCCCACATTAGGTAAAATTATTTTTTTTTCAAAATCATCATGGAGTTTAGGATATCCAGCGCCGTCGCTACTTAATTCAATAGCTCCGTCTTGGCCATCCACTCCAGAATTTTTTGGCATTTCAAGATAAACTGCGCCACTAATCCATCCTTTTTCATGAATATGCGGAGTAAGATATCCACCTGATTGCATTTTAACGAACCAAGCGTTATCAAAAGAAATATTTAATGGGAACAAACGAATAAATTCATTATCTTCATTCTGATATTGCAAAAAATATTTTTTGATTGATTTTATTAATGCGTCAGATAATTTTGCAAAAGATTGTTCGGGCCTTCTAAATAAATGTCCAGATGACTGTTGGCCCGCCGTGCCATTAAATGAGCCTTGGTATTTCTGTAAAATATCAGCAGTACTAATATCCTTTACAACTTCTTTGACTAGCTGCTGGTCATTCTCCATTAATTCTGGAATCTGCTCATGGTGGACAAATTTTAATGGTGATGGGCAAAAGTTATATGGGTCTGATACTTTAAAATTCTGAGCATAATGAGCCGAAAGAGTAGCTAGAAAAGGTAAGCAATTTTTTTGTTTAATTGCATCTATCTTTTTTTTAAATTGATTGAAATCTTTATTTCTATAACAACACTCTAAAGCTTTTTCTTGCCAATCTAAAAACCTAGATACTTCAAAGGATTCAATGGCTTTAGTGTAATATTTTTTTTCCATTAACAAAATACCTTGCTCATAGTCCTTATTATCGCCTCGAGCCTTAGAAAATAATTTATTAGCTTCATCAGCTTGACCAAGATCAGCATAGCATGCAGCAAGATTACTAAATACGAATTGAAAATCAGGTCTGAGATTCATTGCTTTTTTGTAACTTAAAATAGCGTCACTAATTTGACCGAGCTCTTTTAATACATTCCCAAGATTATTATGCGCTTCAGCAAAATCAGGTTTAATTTTTATTGCTCTTTCGTAGTGCGAAAGCGCTTCGTTTGGCCTACTAAGTTCAAATAAACAAATTCCAAGATTATTATGCGCTTCAGCAAAATCAGGTTTAATCTTTATTGCTTTTTTGTGGTGTGATAAAGCTTTGCTGGTCTCATTTTCATCTTTAAGATAAAATCCATAATTATTATGCGCTTCAGCAAAATCAGGTTTAATCTTTATTGCTTCCTCGAAACATAAAAAAGCTTGCTCACGGTGGCCAAGGCGGCCATAGCAAGTTCCACCAAGAAAAAAAAGATTTGCGTCTTTTGGGTATCTCTTAGACAGCTCATCAAGGGCAATTAAGGCGTCTTTTAGTTCACCTCTAGATATATAATTTTGCACAATCTGTAAGTCAGATTGGGTAGCATTTAGATTTTTTTTTGTACTAGCCATAAGTTTTAATTTTTATAAACATTATCCAAGTTCTGGTTTCAAATCAAATGCAATACAAATTCGCTCTTCGTTTGAGCTAAAAGGAATTGTCCGGTGAAAAACAGAAGACGGGAAAAAAATAACATCACCTATATTGGGTAGAATCACTTTTTTCTCAAATTCATTATGGAGTCTTGGGTAATCGTCCCCATCGGTACTTAACTCAATCGCACCTTCTTGCCCATCAGGGCCATTCTCTTTAGGAATTGCTAAATAAACTGCTCCACTAACCCATCCATCTTCATGAATATGGGAGCTTAAATGCCCACCTGATTGCATCTTTACGAACCAAGCACTGCTGAAGCTCATATCCTTTGGAAATAAACGAATAAACTCATTATCTTTATCCTGGTGACGTACATAATATTTATAAATCATTTTGATTAATGCGGCCGATAACTTTTGAAAAGATTGTTCTGACCTTTTAAATATATGCCCTGAAGATTGAATACCTGCCGTCAACCTACTTTGTTTTCTTTGCACAATGTTGGAATTATTAATATCATTAATAAGGTCTTCGATAAGCCTTTGATTATTTTCTATTAACTCTGGTACCGTTTCATGACAAACGAAATCTAATGGAGATGGGCAGAAATTATAAGAGTCTTTTATTTTGAAATTTTGTGCATAATGTGATGATAATGTCGCCAAGAAGGGAGAAGAGTTTTTTTTCTCAACTAAGCTATCTAATCTTTGCTTAAATTGATCATATTTCTCAAGCTTATAAAAGCAATACAATATCCTTTCTTCCCAATCACCAACCTGAGCTGATTCGAAATATTGAATAGCTTCGGTAAAAGCTCTATTGTCATAAAGAAATATGCCTAGTTGATAATTTGATTTTGGGTGGGAAGAATTAACTTCAACAGCCTTTCTTAAGAATCGATTTGCTTCCTCAATATTTCCGTCATGCCATAAAGCGTCACCAAGATCTGAATAAAATTCAGCTTCTCCTGAACCTATTTCCACTGCTTTTCTATAGTGTTTAATTGACGATGATAGATTTCCTAAGTTTCTGTAGGCTCCTGCTATATTATAGTTGCCTCTTGCATCATCGTAAATAGCTAAAGATTTTTTAAAAAAAATAATTGCTTCTTCTAGCTTTCCTTGTAATTGCTTGATAGTCCCAATATTTCCAATAGCTTCATAAAATCCCGGTTGAGCCCTCACTGCCTGCTCATATGAAGTGATTGCTATTTCGTAATCACTTTGACTTTGGTAAGTAATTCCTAGATTAAAAAAAGCTTCCGTAAAGCTAGAATTGAGTTCAATTGCTCTTTTGTAGTGATGTATTGCGCCTTCGTTGTCGTTCATTGCATAGAATATTGCACCTAAATTAAATTGTAGCTCAGGGATATTTGGATTAATATTTATTGCCTTTTGATAAGAATTCACCGCGCCTTCTAAATCTCCTTTGGCTTCTTGGCATACTCCTAATATATTATGAGGTAATAATTCCTTTGGGTATTCCTTAATTAATTTTTTTGACATCTCAACAGCAGCTTCAATATTTCCTTGTTGATGTAACATCATCAGTTCTTGTTTTTTTTGAGAGGATAGTTGCTTCATAATGTCTTTTTAAAATCAATTACTAAGAATTAAACCATATTCCTTAAAATAATAGAACAAGGTTTTTATCTAAATGTTAATATGCTGCAATAAATAACTAATAATAACTTAACCATCATATGATAAATCCAAATTTTATAGACGTTATAGGTGCAATCTTATTCCTTGTAGCAATTGTTCATACTTTTTCTACTAAGTATTTTGAGCATCTTGCTTATACTAACCCAAGATATTCAGGAATTTTACATCTATTAGGTGAAATAGAGATTGTTTTTGGCTTCTGGGCAATGGTCCTCATTCTTTTTATGTTTGGTATTGAGGGTAAAGATTCAGCTGTCACTTACGTTGAGTCAAGAAATTTTACTGAGCCTATGTTTGTCTTCGTTATTATGGTTATAGCTGCTACCAGGCCCATACTTCAATTTGTAGAAAAAATTGTTATGAGTTTAGCCAAACTAATCCCCATTAAAAGGGAGATTTCCATCTATTTTCTATTGTTGAGCTTTGTTCCTATCCTTGGCTCATTTATTACCGAGCCAGCAGCAATGACATTAGCCGCAATGTTGTTAAGTAAAAATTACTTTGGTAAAGAAACATCTACTAAGTTTAAATATGCAACCTTAGGCGTTCTCTTTGTTAATATTTCTATTGGAGGCACATTAACCCCTTATGCTGCCCCACCAGTTTTAATGGTCAGTAATACGTGGAATTGGGATATATGGTTTATGCTTTCAAATTTTGGTTGGCGCTCTGCGATAGCTGTCTTAATTAATACAATCGGAATAGTCTTTATATTTAAAGAAAGTTTTAAAGATATAATCTTTAAAGAAAAAACAAATGAAGCATCAGTACCTTTTGTTATAATTTTAGTGCACTTATTTTTCCTTGTAAATGTTGTACTTTTTGCTCATCATCCAGTTATTTTTATGGCTCTTTTTCTTTTCTTCTTGGGCTACACTTCAGCCTACAAAGACCACCAAAATAATTTAATATTAAATGAAGCTTTATTAGTTGCCTTCTTCCTTGCTGGTCTAGTTGTTCTCGGTGGAGCTCAGCAATGGTGGCTAGAGCCAACACTCATGTCAATGGACTCGTCAACTGTTTATTATGGCGCTACTATTCTGACTGCTTTTACTGATAACGCAGCACTGACTTATTTAGGGTCCCTAGTTGAGGGTTTGTCAGAGGACTTTAAGATTGCATTGGTAGCTGGAGCAGTTACTGGGGGTGGATTAACCGTTATTGCTAATGCTCCAAACCCAGCTGGAATTGCTATACTGCGCCATAATTTCTCTGAAAAGAGTATACATCCAATAGGATTGCTACTTGCAGCACTTCCTCCTACTTTAGTGTCGGTTATTATGTTTAGGTTTATATAGATCATGCTTAATAAAAATATTTTAAAATATAACAATAAAATTTTATCGCAAGAAAGAAAAAAACAAAAAATTTCTCTGGAGTCTGCTGCCTCTTCACTCACTCTCAGTGTTAATCAAATCAAATCTCTTGAAAGCAACCTTAGTCATGGATTCATAACTGCTCACTTTAAAAGTATAGCGATAAAGCGCTATGCAAAACTTTTAGAAATTGATTTAAGCAAAATTATAATCTCCGGCACTGAGGCTGAACAAAAATTGGTAGGTACTGATTTCGAGAATGAGTTAGTGATGAATTTTACGAAAAATAATATTAAGAGACTGATACCTCGCTTTCTTTCAAATCTAAAAATAACAAAAAAAAAATTTTTGATAAGTTTAATATTAATAGGGCTAATATCTTTTCTAATGTCTCCTCGTGACTCTCATTTAAATTATAAAAGTTCTATTGTTAACATAAATACCTCTAGTCCTGAAGCTTCTATTGATGATGTTGTCTTACCCCCTTTAGCCGATGACTTTATTAAAATAAAAAAACTTAAAATTTTGCCTAAGCAGGATAATATTATTTCTGAAAGCAATTTCATTAGTCCTAAATCAATTGAGTTCTTATGCACAATTAAATCTGCTTCTATGGATAAAATTTGGATCCGTGCACAGCCAGAAAAGCCTGCAACTTATTTTCATATTGTTTCTCAAGATAAACAATCTATTTGTACAATTGATAGTCAAGGCATATTAAAGCAATATAGTCTTGAGAAAGGTTCAAAAATTACCCATCGTGGCGTAGCCCCTTTTAAGATTCAATTGGATCCTTCTATTAGTGATTTGTATTTCCAAGGCTGGAAAGTTGTTTTAGGATCAGCTGACAGCTTTGTTCAACTTAATCCAGTTAAACTAACTGTAGAGCCTTAATTAACCAATAAAAGCTCATCCCATGATGTAGTAAATGACTGACTTTTCTTTGACTGCCTCATCCCCCATAATGGATTAATTGGCTGTGTTGCGACTCTAAGGCTATGCTTGTCAAATTTAAAATTGATATCATCAATAACCTGAGTCAATTGAGACTGTTTAATATTTTTTGTAGGCCATAAGTGCTCTTGCACTTGCGAGCTATCTATCAATCCTGACAACATAACCCCACATTTAGCGTATTCAATATCAGCCTTATAAATAATTTTTATACCTTGTAGCGCCATAGATAAAATTAACTTTAAATCGCTCGTGGGATAAGGAAGCTTTAATCTCACATTATTTTGATAAAAATGTGATTTTTCCTTAAATGGGCTACTACTAATAAATACAGTAACGTATTCTGCGAGTGTACTTTGCTTTCTTGATTTAAAAGCCGCTATTGACGCGAATGTTGTAATAGCCTCGACTAGTAAGTTATATTTTCGAATAGGATGACCGAAGCTTCTTGATGAGATAATCTGTTTTTTTAATGGAGCTCTTACATCAATAGGTGAGCAAATAGTGCCGTTAAGTTCGTAAATAATTTTTTCTAGATTTATGCTAAATTTTTTTTTAATATATATTGCATCAGACTTCTTTAAATCTAATACTGAATTCACGCCGATTAATTTCAGTTTATTTGCTGTTTTACTTCCAACACCCCAAACCTCAACAACATTAATATCGCGCATAATGCTTTCAATTCTTGTGTTGGATATTCCAGATAAGTCAAATACTCCCGACCACTTAGGCTGTTTTTTAGCACAAAAATTTGCTAGTTTTGCCAATGTTTTTGTTGGGGCTATCCCAACACAGACAGGCATACCTAGATACCGCCATAATTGTTTATGTATACTTTGGCCTAAGGTGACTAGCTCTTGAGTGCCTGATAGATCTAAAAAACATTCATCAATCGAATAAACTTCTTGCTGATTCGAATAAGACCTTAAAAGAGCCATCACTCGATTACTTAGATCGCCATAAAGTGCATAATTGGAAGATAAAACCGTAATATCGTATGATTTAATTATATCTTTTATTTTAAATAATGGTGTCCCCATCTTTATACCTAGTAATTTAGCTTCATTACTTCTTGAAATAATACAGCCATCGTTATTACTCAGCACGATAACTGGTTTATTTAAAAATTTGGGATTAAACAGTCTTTCACAGCTTACATAAAAATTATTTACATCTACTAGTGCAATCATTAAGTTATTTAAACTTCCTTACTGCTCCAGTTACAACTCCCCATACCTCAAATTGCATTGATTCATTTATTTCAATTGGCTTATATTTTTCATTTGCCGCTAGTAGTCTATATTTAGATTTAT
>CAYTWX010000024.1:0-8996 GCA_964442085.1 uncultured Methylobacillus sp.
TTTGCCTGTAATCATCTAAACCATCTTCCACTTCAGCGATATCATCAATCTTAATCGGACCACCATTGCGATAAGCAATAATCATTTTCTTTAAACCTTCGATTCTATGGAACTCTAAATCTAGTTTAAACATTTTTTCTGACTGAGCTCTTACAAGAAATCCACCAGGTAGCTGAACATGCTCTTTCTTAAAAGCAGTAACTAAATCATTAGCAGTTATTTTTAATGCAGCCATTTTTTCAGGGAGTAAGTTAATTCTTATAGTTCGATCTCTTCTCCCCCCTAATGTGACATAACCAACACCATCCACTGTTTCTAATTTTTTCTTTAAAATATTATTGGCATACAGATTTAATTGTTGAATAGTTCGATCGCCAGTTAGACCTAACCACATAATCGCACTTGCATTTGTTTCAACTTTTCGAACAACTGGAGGTACGATATCATCGGGTAGTCTTCTAGCCAATCTGCTGACCTTAGATTGAATTTCATTAAAGGCAACTTCAATATCTTTATCTAAGTTAAATGTAACACTTACAACAGACACTCCTGGAGAGGATTCTGATTTAATAGACTCAATACCCGGAGTCGTATTTACTGCTTCCTCTATTAGGCTAGTAATACTTGAATCAATAATTTCTGGATTAGCACCTTCTAGTGTGGTTGTAACAGTGAGGATAGGAAATTCAATCGTAGGAAATTTATCTAGACCAATTTTTTGGAAACTAATAATTCCCAATAAAACAAATATCGCAGAGATCATCCAAGCTAGCACATGTCTTCGAATTGAAATTTCAGGTAATGTCATATCTTATTGCGCTGAAATATTAACTTTAGTTTGATCGGTTAAATATCCTGCGCCATCTAGCGCAACTATTTCACTCTGCGCTAAGCCAGAAACAATCTCGATAACACCATTTTGATTTATACCCATTTCAATAACCCGTTGCTCAACTTTATCTCCGTTGACAACATAAACTACTTGGCCTGCAGGCCTTAAAACAACACTTTGTTCTGGCACAGCTAATCCTTGGCGAGTGCTAAACACTATAGTGCCTTTTACACTTGCACCAGGTTGCCAGTCTAATTGATTTTCGATATCAGCAATAACATCAATGGACCTACTATCAGACATTAATTTAGGTTTTAATTCTGCAATTTCAGAGATAATTTCATTTGGTGAGGTAGGACTTTTAAGCTTTATCGGAGTGCCAGCTTTTAATTTAGAAACTAATTTTTCAGGGAATGGGATGTGAGCTCGTAGTTTTTTATTATTGATAACTTGAAATACTGGGTCACCTATTTTAAGAAAATCTCCTATAGATGGAATTTGTTTTTCAATTCGTCCAGAAATTGGAGCATAAATCTTTGTTTTTTCGAAGCTTAATTGTGCAATATCTTTTTTCGACATAGCAACTTTAAGTTCCTCAAAGGTTTCATTTTTTTCTGTCAAAATGCTTTCTAACGCATTCGCAGAAATGAATTTCTTTTCTACCAGCCTCTGATTTCTTTTGTAGATTTTTTCTTGATTAGCGAGTCGAGTTTGTAGTCGCCTAACTTCTGCTTCCGAAAGAGTTAGTTCGTATTTATAATTTTTTTCATCAATTTCTGCAAGAAGATCTCCTTTAGCAACTAATGATCCAGTTCTGGCATAGAGCTTGGTAACCTTTCCTGATATTTCAGCAGAGACAGAAGGGTCAATGATTCCTTTAACTGATCCTATAGCTGTTTCTTTATCTTCAAAAGTGGTTTGGATGACTTTGCTAGTGGTTATATAAATTTCTTTTTTAACACTTTTATTTTTGGGCTCGTTATCACCACAAGCTACAAGTAGAAGTGTTAAAAATACTAAAGTTGAAAATCGCTGTAAATTATTAATCATAAAAAATTTTCCGCATTGATTAAATCCCAATCAAAATATGGACCAGGATCTGTTTTTCTTTCAGGTGAAATCTGATTGTGCCCAACAATAGCATTAATAGGGTAGTTGTTACATAGACATTTTAAGAGATTTATAAGTTTCATATATTGTATATTTTCAAACGGGGACAAGTCAGAGCCTTCTAGCTCTATACCTATTGAAAAGTCATTACAGTTAGAATTATTCTTCCAATTTGATTTTCCAGCATGCCACGCTCTATGGTTGCAAGCCACAAACTGAATTAATTCACCATTGCGTTTAATTAGAAAATGGGAGGATACTTTGAGATCTTTAATCTTTTTAAAATAAAGATTTTCATCAGTCTTAAGTTTGTTTGTGAAAAAATCTTCAATAAACGTACCTCCAAATTTGTTTGGAGGTAAGCTGATGCTATGGATTACGACCAAATTAATTAATTTATCTTTTGGTCGAGCATCAAAGTTAGTTGATTTAAGAAAATTAGCTTCTTTAATCAAACCATTTTGGCTTAATTCATAAAAGTTACATGATGGTTTCATCTAAATCGCTTATAATCTCAAGAAAGTAATCCAATATAGGAAAGTCTAATGGTTTTTGATAGTTTTTGCATTAAATTAGTAGTGTTAGGGGGAAAGTAATGGATTGGGAATATTTTTGCGACTTTGTTATATTTGGTGTTGTTGATAACGGAGTGATGTTAATAGGAGCATTTTTTGGTTTAGGGTTAGAAAAATACCTACCCAGTAAATTACAGGTAGGTTTGGGTGCTGTAATAGGTGCCGGTATTGGTAATGCAGTCAGTGACTTTGCTGGGGGATTGGCTAGTGGAAATTTAGTGCTGGCAATTGGCACAGGGTTTGGTTGCTTGATTGCTTTGGTAGCAATACCATTACTTCATAAATTACAGAAATATTTTAGCAAATAAATAATTTTATTTTAAGGCTGTATTGCTGTTTATTTTATGAGCTTATTATTCAAATTGGCTTGTGGTTCATTGTTACTTTTTTTACGCTTTTAATTTTTAAAGATACTTTAATCTTACACCCAAATATTTTACAGCTAATTTTATGGATATCTTCAGGAACATATTTTATTTATTCATGGAAGCGAGGCGGACAAACATTAGCAATGCGGGCGTGGAAGCTTAAATTAATCAGCCCATATAGTGGACATTGGTTTTATTTTTTAAGATATTTATTGGTAACCATTGGAACTATCTTTTTTCTTATTTCTTTTTTTTGGGCAATATTCAACAAAAATAATCAATACCTTCATGACCTCTTTTTAGGGTCAGAAATTATAGACGTTCGAATTTAAATATCAGATACAAGCCAATTGATAGAAAAATAAAGGTCGGGATTAAAGAGCTCATAAATGGTTGCCAATCATTGAGAAGCCCTATATGTCTAATCATAGTGTTAATAATTTGGTATGATATGCCAATTATAATACCAAGAAACATTTTTAAATATTTCCCACCTGATCTTTCTTGAAGAAATCCAAATGGTATTGCAAAAATTAGCATCACAAGAGGCATGATTGGATGAATTAATTTTTCCCATAAAGCAATTTCATAACGAGTTACCTTTTGATTGTTTAACTGCAAATAGTTAATAAATTTAGCTAAATTAATCGTGGACATCTTTTCTGGGGATATAATAAGTGCATTCATCATTTCAGGTCTAATTAGTGATCTCCAATTACCATTTTCAATATTAGTTAAAGTAACTTTGTCATCACCTAAATTGGTTAATGAAATGTTATTTAGCTTCCACTGACCATCTTCAAACACACCTTGTTCTGCATTAACAATTGTTCTAAGTTTAAAATTCTTATCAAATTCATAAATATGAATATCTTCTAAGGTACTATCTGGGAGAACATTTTCAATGTTGACGAAACTTCTCCCATCTTTTATCCAAAATCCTGATTTAAATTCTTGGGTGACGACAGAGTCAGTGGAGCTAATTTTTAGTTGCTGTGCATTTTTTTCACTATTAGGGCTAATAAGATCACCTATGATGAAAGTAAGAAAGCAAAAAAAAAGTCCAACATATATTAGAGACGAGGCAATTTTTTTAATTGATAATCCGCTAGATCGCATCACAGTAAATTCTGAATTTTGTGATAACTCACCAACTGTATACATTGATCCGATTAGAACAGCTAAGGGGATGATTTCGTAGATGTGGCCAGGAATACTTAGAAGAACATAATTAATAACCTGCATTAGTCCATAGCCGCCTTTACCAAGGTCATTAATTTCTTGAATAAAGTCAAAGAAAGAAAAAAGTGCAATTAGACCAAACATTATCATTGCAATACTAATAAAAAATTCTTTATTTAAATATTTTGTTAGTTTATTCATTTATTTTTTATTTTTAGAAGTAAAGGGAGGTTATTCGAACGCCTATAAAATAAATAAATAGCAATAGTTGCAAATGAAAAGTGAACTGGCCACAGTCCGTACCATATTTTTGCATTTCCAAAGGCAACAATACTATGAGAGACACCTAGTAAATTGTTATAAATAACAAATAATAATAAAGCCATAATAATGTTTACTGAGCGACCTGCGCGAGGATTAATAACACTTAACGGTATGGCAAGAAATACGAGGAGTAATGCTGATAGAGGCGATGAAATTCTCCAATATAACTCAGCTTTATATCTGCTTGAATCTGATGCTAGAAGCTCTAAAGTACTTTTTGCCTCATAAACCTCACCAACTGATATTATTTTAGGAACATCTTTTTCAATAAGTACACCATATTCCTGGAATTGAGTGGTTGAAAATTCTTGTGAATTAGAGCGCCCTTCATATCGCTTACCTTCCTTCATCAATATGTAATCCTCACCTTTATCATTTGTTATTCTTTCACCATTATTAGCTACGATTACTCCAACTTTTCCATTCTGGATGGATTGTACAAAGATATTTTTAACAAGATTACCAAGCTCACTAAATCCCTCAACATAGAAGATGCGATTATCTGATTTTGATTCTTTAAAAATACCAGGTGTAATAGTTGCTAATTCATCTCTACTTTTTAATCCCTTCTTAAACTCTTCAGCCTTATAAACCGCCCAAGGACTTATATAAAAAGAGAGTGATGCAATTAAGATAATAATTGGTAAGCTAAACATAATAATTGGTTTGATAAAATTTCCTAGCCCCAGTCCAGAACTGAACCATATAACCATCTCACTGTCTTTATACCATCGTGTTAAAGTTATTAGGATGGTTAAGAAAAGAGTTAATGAGAGAAGTAAGGGTAAATGTTTAAGCAAATTAAAAACAAGAATGGTGTCAATTGCATCATTAGGTATAATGCCTTTTGCGGCTAAACGGAAAATGTAAACAGATCTCTGCGCGATGACTACGCCGGCTAGAATTAGAATCGTAGTTAAGGAGGTATAAAATAATTCTTTTGTTAAAGACGTTTTAAATAGCATGACTTTAAATTTTTGATTTCAATATATAAAGGATATTAAATGAAATTTACCATAAAAACAGATTTAATTACTAAGATACCAGCCGATATTATAACATTGGCAGTTGATGATAAAAATCAAATCGTATCAGGAAAACAAATAGATGCTTTAACTTTGAAGTACTTAAATAATATCTTAAAATTGGGCGATCTTCATGACAGTATTGGATCAACATTATTAGTTCACGTTACCACTGAATATTCTAGAGTAATTTTATTAAGAATTGGAGCACATACAGATTTAACTTCTAAAGAATTTTTTAAAGGAATGGTCAGTGTATCCAATCAATTAAACAACATAAATTTTACAAAGATCATATTTCCAATCAATCAATTTGTTAATAAATTCATCACCGAACAAGCCGCAACTGAATGCCTTGTAAGAGCCATAATGGATAAAGGGTATGTAATAAATTCACTTAAAACCCAAAACAAATCTAAACCTGCAAACTTCCAGGTTTATCTTCATATAAACAAATCAGCTACAAAAGAAATAAAACAAGGGCTTAAGAATGGCGAAGCTATTGCTAAAGGGGTGAATGTTACTAAAGATCTTGGGAACTTACCCCCAAATATTTGTACACCAACTTATCTCGCTAGTGAGGCAAAAAAATTAGCACGTGAATACAAGATGAAAGCAACTGTTTTAGAGCAAAAGCAAATTGAGAAATTAAAAATGGGTTCTTTTTTAGCGGTTGCGAAAGGGAGTAGTGAGGCCCCTAAATTTATAATTTTAGAGCATCTGAAGGGACCAAAAAATAAAAAACCAATAGTATTAGTAGGGAAAGGAATAACATTTGACGCTGGTGGTATATCAATTAAACCATCACCAGATATGGATGAAATGAAATATGATATGGGGGGCGCTGCAACTGTCCTCGGTGTAATGAAAACAGTAGGAGAATTAAATCTGCCTTTAAATATAATTATGGTTGTTCCAACTTGTGAAAATTTACCTGATGGAAAAGCTGTAAAACCAGGAGACATAGTTAAAAGTATGTCGGGTCAAACCATAGAGATTCTTAATACTGATGCTGAAGGCAGGTTAATATTATGCGATGCTTTAACTTACTCAGAAAGATTTAAACCCGAGATTGTTATTGATGTGGCCACATTAACTGGTGCATGTGTTATTGCATTAGGCCATCATGTTTCTGCGGTATTTAGTAATTATGATCCACTAGCTGACGAATTGAAGACCGCTGGTGAAAAGGCATTGGACCCAGTATGGCAGATGCCAATGTGGGATGAATACCAACCCCAATTAAATAGTAACTTTGCAGATATGGCAAACATTGGTGGACGTGCAGGTGGGAGTATTACAGCTGCTTGTTTTTTATCAAGGTTTGCAAAAAAGTATAATTGGGCTCATATAGATATTGCTGGAACTGCATGGAAGTCTGGAAAAGAAAAAGGCTCCACTGGTCGACCAGTAAGCCTATTAAGCGAATTTCTTATTAATCGTACATTGAAGTAAAAATTAATTTTCTATTAATGATAAATATTGCTCTTTAGTTAGATAATCTTTTTGGTTGAATTCATTGTCAAAAGAAATCTGACATAGCCACATTTCATGTGGGTTATCATTTATTTTCTCAGGGCTACTTAAAATATCTGGATTAATAAGAATAATTTTACCGTTCGAAGGGGCAATAATATCTGATGCAGTTTTGACAGATTCAATAGTCCCTATAGAAGAGTTAATATTAAATTTACCTCCTAAAGTTAAGTCAACATAAACAATATCCCCTAAAAGATCTTGGGCAAAATTAGTGATACCTAAGAAATATTCATTTTTTTGATTAGGTTTTAACCAGATATGCTCTTTTGTATAAAATAAATTATCAATGTAATTCATCTTTCCCCCTGTTTAATTTAATAATAAATAAAGTGCTAAATTTTAAAGTGACAAATAAAATTAAACTGTATATCATCATGTGAAGTGAAATAAATCAAGGGTTTTTAGTGAATTTGTATATAAAAAGTATTTTATTAGTTATATTTTTATTTTCCCCCTTCAGCTACTTAACCCTCGCAAAAGAACCCCTTTCTTCTAAAAATCCAAGTCTCTACGTAAAAAATAGTAAAAGTTTAAAAGTTAGGTCACTCAAAGCTATTGTAGTGAATCAAAATACTGGCGAGATTATTTATGAGAAGAATGCAGATGCAATAGCTTCTATAGCATCTTTAACCAAATTAATGACTGCTATGGTAGTTCTTGATTCTGGGCTAGATCTTAATAAAGAAATTAAATTAACAAAAGCTGATATTGATAGAGTAAAACGAACAACTTCAAGATTACCAATCGGAACCAAACTAACTAAATATGAGCTACTCAAAGTGGCTTTAATATCTTCTGATAATAGAGCTGCATTCGCTTTAAGTCGTTCTTACCCATCTGGGAGGAAAGGATTTATAAATGCAATGAATGTTAAAGCAATCCAGTTGGGGATGCAAAATAGTCAGTTTCGCGACCCAACTGGGCTTGATAAGAGAAATATTTCCACTGCAAAAGACTTGCTAAAGTTAGTTAGAGCAGCATATCAATATCCAGTAATTAGAGATTTAACAACCACACCATCTGAAATCATTAAAATTGGTAGAAAAAGAAATAGTATTGGCTTTAGCAATACCAACCCTCTCGTTAGAAAAGGCGTATGGAATATAGGTTTATCTAAAACTGGTTTTATAAGGGAATCAGGACGATGTTTAGTTTTGCAAACAACAATCAATGGTGAGCCAATAATTATTGTTTTATTAAACTCTTATGGGAAATTAACCCGCTTTGCTGATGTTAAAAGAATCAGAAATTGGATGAACAAATTGAATAAAAAATCAACCTAGATTACTCCTCTTTCTTAACTGCTTTTTTCTTCACTGCTTTTTTCTTCACTGCTTTTTTCTTCACTGCTTTTTTCTTACTTTGCTCTTCTATTTCTTTCTTTGATAAAAGAGCTAAAGACTTCTCAAGACTAATGGATTCAGGATCAACATTTTTTGCAATGTTTACTTTTATCAAACCTCTTTGGATGTAGAAGCCAAATCGACCTTTGTAAATATCAATTGTCCCTTTATTATCTGGGTCATCACCAATTTTCCTAATCGGTTTCAAAAGCTCAATAGCCCTCTCTAGAGATATTTTAAATAAATCCTCTTCCTTGGGAATAGATTTAAATTTTCCGTTATGATTTACATAGGGACCAAATCTCCCAATATTTGCAATAATTTTTTTACTAGTGTCGGGGTGTTCACCTAACTCTCTCGGCAATGAAATTAGCTTCAAAGCAACCTCCTCATTGAGGTCCGCTAGTGCGATATCACTCGGAATAGTAATTCTTTTCGGCTTAATCTTTTTATCTTCATCTTGCTCCCCTAACTGGAGATATGGGCCGTAAGGACCTATTAATAGCAATATATTTTTATTAGTTTCTTTATCTATAGTTATTACTTTTGGTTCTTGAGGTAAATCTCCATTAGAGCTTCTTGTAAAATCGCAATCTGGATAACCAGAGCAAGCTACAAAATTTCCTCTTCGACCAAGTTTAGAAAGAAGAGGTTTTGAACACTTTGGACAATCTTCATCAATTAATTTTTGAGTTATT
>CAYTWX010000025.1:0-8987 GCA_964442085.1 uncultured Methylobacillus sp.
CTGTCTCAGTTTGATCATTAAAACCTATGAATCCAATAGCATCACTTCTAGTTATAACAGAGTTAGCTATAACTGTTGATATTTCAGAAGCGAAATGAAGTTTTGATTTTTCTATACCAAAACCCATACTGGCTGACAGGTCAGAAACTATTACGACAGGGGTAGCACTCCTTTGATTAAATATACGAACGTATATTTGCTCTAGTGGGTCTCTGATAGTCTGCCTTAAATCTATTCTCCGTGGGTCCGGGTAATCTAGTAAATTAGAATGACCTGCAAACTCTAAACCCATACCTCTTTGATCACTTTTATGTTGGCCAGGATGTTGTCCTCGTGTTTTCCAATTTATATGGTAATCAAATGTCTCAGTTTGGAATTCCATTAGGGTGCTGATACCTTACTAAGTATTTCATTAGATAGTTCACGAGCTATTTCTGTTCTTCTTAGTTCATATACGGGGTTGAAAACAAGTCTATGAGCTATTGTTTCGTGGAATATGGCATGAATATCCTCTGGAAGTACTGATGTTCTATTATTAAGCCATGCATTGACTCTAGCAGTTTTCATCATCATACTAATACCTCTTGGACTAGCACCAGAAATTATTAGTAATCGCATGTCAATACCACTAATTTTTACATTATATTTCTCTGGATTTTTTGTTGCTTTCCATAAATTTAGTGTGTACTCCTCCAAAGATTTAGTTGCTTTAATGCTAGTTTGTATAGTGTTAGACAAGTCATTTAATGCATCAAACTGAATTAAATTTGATGGAACGGTCTCAATCAATTTATCTCCATCATGGAACTTTGTTTCAAATATTAATTTAGTCATGATTTTATCGATCGGAGGGATGGCAATTGGAATTTCCATCATAAATCTATCTCTTGCAGCAGAGGGAATTTCAAATGTTTCCTCTCTTTCTACTTGATTCCTGTCGGCAAAAACAATTAAGTGCGGAAAGTAAAATTCTTTATTAAATGCTGATAAAGTTTTTTCTGCCATTATCCTTAACAGTAAAGAGTGAACTTGAGGTCTTGCTCGATTTATTTCGTTGAAAAAGAAAATCGAAAGGTCTTCTCCCGACTTTAATATAGGCCCTTCACTTACATGGGGCTTACCATCTTCCCCTAGGTAAGTGTGATAAATTAAGTCATTGGGCATAAGATCAATAGTGCCTTCAATCCTTTGGTAACCTCCACCTATGGCTCTTGCAAATGCTTTTAAGAGGGTGGTTTTACCAACACCCACATCCCCCTCAAGCAGAACATGGCCCCTCGAAAAAATAGCATTAGTAATGAGCCTAATAGGACCTTCTTGGCCAACAATAACTTTGTTAATTTCACTCTCTAAGGTTATGGCAAGTTTTCGCCAATCCGTAAGTTTTTGGTCGCTCATTGTGATATATTCCTAGTAATTATTCTGCAAAGATATGATTGCTAATTTAACATATAATTCAACATATTTATTGACATAATTACAACCAAATTTATCAGTAAAATCATTACAACATAAAGGAATTTATGAAAAAAGAAAGCTATACAAATGAAGAGTTATTGGCTTGTGGCCGTGGTGAGCTGTTTGGGGAGGAAAATGCCCGTTTACCATCACCACCAATGTTAATGTTTGATAGAATTACGAACATCACTGAAAGTGGTGGGAAGTATGGTCATGGCCAAATTATTGCAGAATTAGATATCAATAAGGATTTATGGTTTTTTCAATGCCATTTTGAATCAGATCCTGTTATGCCAGGCTGTCTTGGTTTAGATGCAATGTGGCAATTGCTTGGATTTTATTTGGGTTGGAAAGGTGGCTTAGGCAAAGGAAGAGCTTTAGGCTGTGGAAATGTAAAGTTTGCTGGACAAGTTTTACCAAATGCAGCAAAAATTACATATCTCATTGATCTCAAAAGAGTTATTATGAGAAGATTAGTTATGGGTATAGCAGATGCAAGAATGGAAGTTGATGGAAGAGCAATCTATGAAGCAAATGATCTTAAAGTTGGATTATTTACAAGAACAGATAATTTTTAGTTTAGGGATAATTATATGAGAAGGGTTGTTGTAACTGGAATGGGTATTGTATCAAGCCTAGGAAATAATATTAATGAAGTTTCTGAAAGTTTAAAGAATTCAAAATCTGGCATTACTTTTCAAGAGGAATACAAAGATAAAGGTCTAAGGTCTCAAGTAGCAGGATCGATTAATCTGAATACAGAAGAGTTGATTGACCGTAAATTATTTAGATTTATGGCTGATGGCCATGCTTATGCATGGTTAGCAATGCAGGAAGCTATTAAAGACGCGAAACTGAATGAAGATCAGGTCTCTAATATACGAACGGGCTTGATCGTTGGTGCAGGTGGCACATCAACAGAAAGTATGCTTAGAAGCACAGACGTCTTAAAAGAGAAGGGTATTCGACGAGTGGGCCCCTATATGGTTGTCAAAACCATGTCTAATGGCGTAACTGCATGTTTGGCTACCGGAGCAAAAATAAAAGGAATTAACTACAGTATTAGTTCCGCGTGTTCTACAAGTGCTCATTGTATTGGCAATGCTTACGAACAAATTCAAATGGGTAAGCAGGATATTATTTTTGCTGGTGGGGCCGAGGAAGAGCACTGGACGATGAGCTTTTTATTTGATGCAATGGGTGCAATGTCATCAAATTTTAATGACACCCCAGAAAAAGCCTCTAGAACTTTTGATACAAAACGAGATGGCTTCGTTATTTCTGGTGGTGGAGGTATTCTAGTTTTAGAAGAATATGATCATGCCACTGCGCGAGGGGCAAAAATATATGCTGAAGTAACTGGGTATGGAGCAACTTCAGATGGGTTTGATATGGTTGCACCAAGTGGTGAAGGAGCCCAACGTTGTATGAATTTAGCTTTAGATTCCACAAATTCAGTTGACTATATAAATACTCATGGAACAAGCACACCAGTAGGAGATGCCAAAGAGTTAGAAGCGATTCGATCCGTCTTTGGCGATGGAAAGTTCGGCGGAATTCCAAATATAGCGTCTACAAAATCATTATCAGGACATGCATTAGGGGCTGCGGGCGTTAATGAAGCTATCTATAGCTTAATTATGATGGAGAATAATTTTATAGCAGCTTCAGCTAATATTGATGATCTCGATCCTGCAGCTGAAGGCCTTCCTATTGTTAGGGAGAGATTAAATAAAAAAATAAAAACTGTAATGTCAAACAGTTTTGGCTTTGGCGGAACAAATGCAAGCTTAGTTTTTTCAACTGAAAATTTGTAGCTTTAATAAGACTTTCAACTATCATTGGATTAATTCTAATTGAAAGGTAAGATAACAGTTAATTTTTAATAATCGAGATAACATTAATTTGACCCCAGTTTTAAAATCTAAGAAGCTTGATAATGTCTGTTATGACATTCGAGGACCTGTTTTGTCTCACGCTAAAAAGATGGAAGAAGAGGGGCATCATATAATTAAGTTAAATATCGGTAACCCTGCAGAGTTCGGTTTCGAGGCGCCTGATGAGATAATGCAAGATGTCATTCGAAACATTAATAAATCTTCAGGTTACACAGAGAGCTACGGACTTTTTGAACCGAGAAAAGCAATCATGCATTACACTCAGCAAAAAACCATTAGGAATGTTGATGTAGATGACATTATCTTAGGAAATGGAGTCTCAGAACTGATTGTTATGGCTATGCAAGGACTCATAAATAATGATGATGAAGTTCTTATCCCTAAACCTGACTATCCCCTGTGGACTGCAGCAGTCACATTGGCTGGGGGTAACCCGGTTCACTACACTTGTGATGAGTCAGCAAATTGGTTTCCAGATATCATTGATATAGAAAGTAAAATAACATCAAAAACTCGAGCGATATTAGTTATAAATCCAAATAATCCAACAGGAGCATTGTATTCTGATGAGTTACTGGAGCAAATAATTGAATTAGCAAGAGTTAATAACTTGATGATATTTGCTGATGAAATATACGATAAAGTTTTATATGACAATAATAAACATACGTCAATCGCATCATTAGCAGATGATATTTTATTTGTAACACTAAACGGGCTTTCAAAAAATTACCGTGCATGTGGATATCGCGCTGGTTGGCTTGTCGTTTCTGGCAACAAAGCTAAAGGAAAAGACTACCTAGAAGGACTTAACATTTTAGCTTCGATGCGATTGTGCGCAAATGTTCCTGGCCAGCTAGCTATACAAACCGCCCTAGGAGGGTATCAAAGTATAAACGATTTAGTTTCTTCATCAGGCCGACTCTTTAAACAAAGAGAGTTAGCCCATAAAATGATATGTAATATCCCAGGTGTAAGTTGCGTTAAGCCAGCTGCGGCAATGTACTTATTCTTTAAACTTGACCCAAAGATATACCCAATAAAAGATGATCAAAAGTTTATTCTTGATGTCTTGAAGAAGAAAAAAGTATTAATGGTTCAGGGCAGTGGTTTTAATTGGCATGACCAGAATCATATCAGAATGGTTTTTCTTCCAAATGAAGACGAACTAAAAACGGCAATTGAAAGATTTTCAGAATATCTAACAGACTATAGAAAGTAAAAAATGAAAAATAAAATAAATATCGGCTTAATTGGAGCAGGAACGGTTGGTGGCGGCACATATAAAATCCTAAAAGAGAATTTCTCTGAAATTTTTCGAAAAACTGGAAAAGAGATTGTTGTTTTTGCTTTAGCTGAAAAAGATATAAAAAAAGCAAAATCATTAGTTGATGATAACACCATCATTTACGAAGATGCTTTCGACCTTGTTAAAGATGAAAATATTCATATAGTCTTAGAGCTAATTGGAGGCACTGGAGTCTCAAAAGATTTAGTTAAGGAAGCAATAAAAAATAAAAAACATGTTGTTACTGCAAATAAAGCTTTAATTGCGATGCATGGCGAAGAATTGGTTAGTTTGGCCCATAAGCACAATGTAAATTTAGCATACGAGGCAGCAGTTGCTGGCGGAATTCCAATTATTAAAGCAGTAAGGGAGGGCTTGGCAGGAAATAAAATAGAATGGGTAGTAGGAATTTTGAATGGAACTACAAACTATATCCTTACTGAAATGAAAGAAAACAATTTAACATTTGATGTTGCACTTAAGCAAGCTCAAGAGCTAGGGTTTGCTGAAGCAGATCCAACCTTCGATATAGAGGGTGTAGATGCTGCGCACAAAATTACAATCTTAGCGTCAATAGCTTTTGGAATACCTATTAATTTTGAAGCAGCACATATAGAAGGTATAAGCAATTTAGATCAAAAAGACATTATTTATGCTGAAGAGCTTGGTTACAAAATTAAATTATTAGGAATAACTAAATGTAATAATGAGACTGTAGAGTTAAGGGTACACCCAACATTAATCCCTGAAAAAAGATTAGTGGCCAACGTAGACGGGCCTATGAATGCAGTGTTAGTTCAAGGAAATATGGTTGGACCAACATTGTATTATGGAGCTGGGGCTGGTTCAGAGCCTACAGCTAGTGCAGTTGTTGCGGATATCATAGATTTAGCTAGAAATATAGAATCAAATAATACAACACCAATCCCTATTCTAGGCTTTATTGACGGCGAAATTAAAGAAAAGAAAATGCTTTCGATTGAGGATATAACTTCTGAGTTTTATTTAAGACTTTCAATGAAAAATGAATCGGGAGTGCTAGCAAAAATCACACAAGTTTTTGCAGAGCATTCGATTTCAATAGACGCAATGGTTCAAAAAGAAATCCAAGAAGACGATGAAGTAGTAGATATTATTCTAGTTACATCAACATTGATAGAGAGAGAAATAAATAAAATAATCAATGAAATTGAAGCATTACCAGAGAATAAAAGTAAAGCAGTTAAACTAAGAATTGAACAATTAAATAGATAGTTAAAATATGAAGTATATTTCTACAAGAGGAAAGTCGCCAGAATTAAATTTTTGTGATGTGTTGTTGGGTGGGCTAGCACCTGATGGCGGTTTATATCTCCCGAAAACTTATCCAAAATTCAATAAAAATGATTTAGATCGGATGAGAGCTATGTCTTATCAGGAGCTAGCATTCTCTATCTTTCAAAAATTTATTGATGATATCCCTGCTGATGATTTATTGGAGATTGTAAATAAAACTTATACTGCAGATGTATTTGGATACAATCGTTCTAATCAGAACTCTAATGATATAACTCCAACATTAAAACTTAGGGATAACTTATATCTCTTATCTCTTTCAAATGGTCCAACATTAGCTTTTAAAGATATTGCCATGCAGTTTTTAGGGCATGTCTTTGAATACGTACTAGCCAAGAAAAATAAAACGCTAAATATTTTGGGTGCTACATCGGGCGATACTGGGCCTGCAGCAGAATATGCAATGAGGGGTAAAAAAGGTATCAATGTATTTATGCTTTCCCCTTATGGCACAATGAGTCCATTCCAGGCTGCTCAAATGTTTAGCTTAGATGATGAAAATATTTATAATATTGCAGTTAAGGGAGTATTTGACGATTGTCAGGACATTGTAAAAGCGGTCTCAAATGATCTGCAGTTTAAAAAAGATAATAATATTGGTGCTGTAAACTCAATAAACTGGGGGAGAATACTAGCTCAGATTGTATATTACTTTAAAGGATACTTAGCTGTAACTAATAGTAGCGCTGAATTTGTAGATTTTACAGTACCTACAGGAAACTTTGGAAATATCTGTGCTGGACACATCGCAAGAATGATGGGTTTACCCATAAGGAAGTTAGTTGTTGCTACTAATGAAAACGATGTTCTTGATGAGTTCTTTCAAACTGGAAAGTATCATCCAAGAACTTCTAAAAAAACATTTCAAACCTCAAGCCCATCGATGGATATTTCAAAAGCATCTAATTTCGAGAGATTCATTTTTGATTTAATAGGTCGAGATAGCTCCACACTTAGAAGTTATTGGGAGCAAATAGACAATGGAGGGTCATTTGAACTTGATAAAAAAACTATGAAAAAAGTTCTAGGGTTCGGTTTTACTTCCTCTTCAAGTGAGCATAAAAATAGAATTAACTTAATTAAAAAGTTTCATGATGAATATGGTGTCATTATTGATACTCATACAGCAGATGGTGTAAAAGCGTCAATCGATCATCTATCAGAAGATATTCCAATGCTAGTTTTGGAAACTGCCTTACCAATTAAGTTTGAAAAGTCGGTTTTAGAAGCAATTGGTAAAAAACCAGTTAGGCCAGATTCCTTGGTTGATTTAGAAAAAATGAATCAGAGATTTGAAGTTTTTGACAACAGAGCATCATTAGTTAAAGATTTTATTTTGGTAAAAAAATAATATGAAACAATATTTAGATCTTTTAAGTTATGTAAAAGATAACGGAATAAAAAAAGAAGATAGGACGGGTACTGGAACTCTATCAACTTTTGGTTATCAGTTGAGATTCAACTTAGAAAGTCATTTTCCGTTGCTAACTACAAAAAAAATACATCTAAAATCTGTAATTCACGAACTTTTGTGGTTCTTAACAGGTGATACTAATATTAAGTATTTAAAAGATCACGGTGTTTCTATATGGGATGAATGGGCTGATGAAAATGGAGATTTAGGCCCTGTCTACGGATCTCAGTGGAGAAGTTGGCCTACCTATGATGGTTCGTCTATCGATCAAATTAAGAATCTGATTGAAGAAATTAAAAATAATCCTGACTCTAGGAGGTTAATTGTTTCAGCATGGAACGTCGCAGAAATTGACAATATGAAATTACCTCCATGCCATGCCTTCTTCCAATTTTATGTTGCCGATAATAAATTATCATGCCAGCTATACCAAAGAAGCGCTGATATATTCCTTGGTGTTCCTTTCAATATTGCATCATATGCACTTTTAACCAAAATGATTGCTCAGGTTTGTGGCTTAAAGTGTGGCGATTTTGTGCACACCCTAGGGGATGCACATATATATCTTAACCACATTGATCAAGTGAATGAGCAGCTTAGTAGGGCACCTAAAAAATTACCCATAATGAATATCAACCCCTCAATTAATGACATCTTTCAATTTAAATATGAAGATTTTGAGTTGATTAATTATGATCCAGATCCTTTGATAAAAGCCCCAGTAGCAGTCTAATGAGAAAAATATCAATCATTGTGGCAATGTCTCAAAATTCTGTGATTGGTCTTAATAATCAATTACCTTGGCATATCTCAGAGGATCTTAAAAATTTTAAAAAAACAACTTTAAACCATTGCGTAATTATGGGTAGAAAAACGTATGACTCAATTGGTAAACCACTGAAAGATAGAAGAAATATAGTAATTAGTAGGGATAATGCTTTATTAATTAATGGGGCAGAGGTTGTAAATTCATTGGACAAAGCAATCTCTATAGTTGGAGATTCATCTGAAATATTTATTATTGGAGGAGAGCAAATTTACACAATTTCGTTACCCTTGGCAACTCATTTGTATATTACAAAGGTTAATGGGCACTACAAAGGCGATGCATTTTTCCCAGACTTTATTCAGAAAGAGTGGAAGGAGATAGCTCGTGAAGATCTAATTTCAGAGAGCAATTTAAATTTCTCTTTCCTTAAGTACGAGAAAATTATTTAATCATTAAGCTTGTCTGGTTAAATAAGTCACTTTAATTTGTATCGGGGAAAAGTGTTTGTTGACAACTGATTTTGCAACTTCAATATCAAAGTCTTTACAGCTAAAAATATCAATATAACAATCACCATTCTTATCTACAAAATGACCAGTAATCGATGATGTTTCTATTAATTGAACAAGACTATATCCAGCAGCATCTTCATTATGGGTTGCAAAATGCTTTATATTGGGTTCTCCAGAGGCAACCATATCTATTTTATCGACTAACTCTTCAACAAATTTTTTAATAGCATCTGCTGATTTTACCTTTTTTAACTCACCATTTTTACAATCTAAAATAAGATGATAACCCCAGCATTTCATTCCAATTACCCCA
>CAYTWX010000026.1:0-8972 GCA_964442085.1 uncultured Methylobacillus sp.
GAAGATCCGACAGCGCCTTCTTCCCTGAGGGCTTCTATTTTTTTATTGGCTAGGTTTCTAATATCGATTGTGTGGCGCCACCCTAACAACTCTTTTTCAGAAAGACCATGGCTTGGTAATTCATACCAATTCTCAATAAATATAGTACTTTCATTTTCTTTATTTATCACATTCCATAACTCTTCAGCAGTAAAGCTTAAAACAGGAGCCATAAGTCTTATAAGTGATTGTGTAATATGGAACAAAGCAGTTTGGGCAGAACGTCTACCATGAGAATTTTCAGCTGTTGTATACAACCTATCTTTTAGTATATCAAGATAAAACCCACCCATATCTTCGGAGCAAAAAGATAAAAACTTTTGCATTGCTAAATAAAAATCAAATGCCTCATAATCTTTGATGACGTTATTCTGTAGCTCCTCAACCAAATATAATCCATACCGATCAATCGACAACATTTCTTTTGGGTTGATTAGCATTTTCTTCGAATCAAAATCTTCTAAATTTGCTGATAAGAACCTCAATGTATTTCTTATCCTCCTATAACTATCTGAAACTCTTTTAATAATCTCGTTTGAGATATTTAACTCGCCAGAGTAGTCTGTAGTCGCGACCCACAATCTCAGAATATCAGCACCAAATTGGTCCATTATTTTTTGTGGTGCAATGACATTTCCTTTTGACTTACTCATCTTATAACCCTGGCCATCAACCACAAATCCATGAGTCAAAAGAGACTTATAGGGTGCATCTCCGTTAATTGCGCAACTTGTAAGAAGGCTTGATTGAAACCATCCTCTATGTTGATCTGAACCTTCAAGATATAAATCAGCCGGAGATGTCAAATCATCTCTTTGCTCTAAAACAGATTGATGTGTTGTTCCAGAATCAAACCAAACATCAAGCGTATCATTTATTTTAATATAATCTTCAACATCGTCACCTAGGATAGATTGAGGGTCAATATTGAACCAGGCATCAATTCCATCTTTCTCAATCTTTTGTGCAACAATTTCAAAAAATTTAGGTGTATCTGGGTGTGGAGCATTAGTGTCTTTATGAATAAATATTGGGATTGGGACTCCCCAGTTTCTTTGTCTAGAGATACACCAATCAGGCCTATCTTCAATCATTGACTCAAGTCGTTTTTTACCCCACTCAGGATAAAATTTAGTCTTGGTTACTGCTTTTTTTGCTAATTTTCTAAGGGAATTGTCATCAGAATCTTTTCTCTCCATCCCAATAAACCATTGAGATGTTGCTCTAAAAATAATTGGAGATCTATGACGCCAGCAGTGAGGATAGCTATGAATAAATTTTTCCTCATGAAGTAAAAAATTCTTAGTTTTTAAAACATCAATAACTTTAAGATTAGCATCCCACACACTTAATCCTGAAAAATATAAAATGTCATTTTTAAATTTTCCCTTAGCATCAACTGGATTCTCTACTGGCAAGTCATACTTTATACCAACAATATAATCATCTAACCCATGCGCAGGTGCAGTATGGACTAAACCAGTCCCTGCTTCAGTTGTTACATGATCACCACATATAATCGGGACATTTTTATCTAGGAAAGGGTGGGAAAATAATATTCCTTCTAAATCAGATCCTTTGCATGTTGCAACTTTTGTTGCTGACCACTCATAAGCCTTAAATCTAGTCTCAGCTAAATCCTCTGCAAGGATAATAAAATTATTTTTACATTTATATAATCCATATTGAAATTTTGGATTGACTGAAATTGCTTCATTTGCAGGTAGGGTCCAGGGTGTAGTCGTCCAAATAATAGCTGAAGCCTTACCTACTTCTTTAACCCTGAAAATAGTTTCAATATCTTTAGGGTTGATGCAATCAAATTGAACATCAATCGAAGTGGTCTGCTTATCTTCATACTCGACTTCTGCTTCAGCCAATGCTGACGCACAATCTGTGCACCAATGAACTGGTTTATTTCCTTGATATAGTAATCCTTTATCATAAATTTTTGCAAGGGCCCTAACTATATTAGCTTCTGTTTCAAAATTTATTGTAAGGTAAGGATTATCCCAGTCTCCTAAAACTCCTAATCTTTTAAAATCATTTTTCTGTTTTTCTACCTGAATTAATGCATATTTCCGGCATAGCTCTCTAAATTTATTTGGGTCAATATTTTTACCATGCTCCTTCTCAACTACTAGTTCAATTGGAAGACCATGACAATCCCATCCAGGAACATAAGGGGCATCAAAACCAGAAATTGTTTTAGATTTAATAATAAAATCTTTTAAAATTTTATTAACGGCATGACCGATATGTATATCTCCGTTTGCATATGGGGGTCCGTCATGCAAGATGTACTTTGTTTTACCTTTTCTTGCAGTCCTAATTTTTTTATAAAAGTTCTTCTTTACCCACTCCTTTGCCCATTCTGGCTCTCTTTTTGCTAGATTACCTCGCATTGGAAATTCTGTATCAGGAAGATTTAATTTGTATTTATTATCAGTCATAATTTTTTAGAAAAGTTTTAGCGTTTACGATATCTTTCTTTATCTGTATTTTAAGTGCTTCTAGTGATTTAAATTTTACTTCATCTCTAATCTTCTTTAAAAAAGTAATATGAACATGCTGGCCATATAAATTTCCAGAGAAATCTAAAACATGAACCTCAAGAAGTAGTTTAGAGATACCTGATACCGTTGGCCTTATACCTAAATTTGCTACTCCAAATTTATCATTTAATTTTACAGCAAAGACACCCTTTATTGGGGGACGATTATGAAACATATGAATATTTGCAGTTGGAAAGCCAATCTTCCTTCCTCTTTGGTCACCATAAACAACTTTTCCAGAGATACAATAATGCCTACCAAGTAAATTCTTTGCCAATTCTAACTCTCCGGATGCCAATGCATCTCTTATTTGCGTGCTAGAGACTCTTTTGTCGCTCATAACAATCTCTTTAACGATTACAGTTTCGACACCACTTTTTACTAAATCCTTTATTCCGGAATCTCTGTTTATGCCATATCTAAAATCTTCTCCTACCAGAATAGCTTTTGTTGAAAGTTGTTTTTTTAACTTTAAAATAAATTTACCGCCTGACATGGCAGCAAAATCTTTATTAAATTTTATAACATAAACGCGATCAATTTTTTTGGATTTAAAAAATTCTATCTTTTCTCGTAAACTTGTTATTCTACTAGGAGCAGCTTTTGCAGTAAAAAATTCTTTGGGGTGTGGTTCAAAAATCATAATTGCTGATTCTATTGCCATCTCTTTTGATTTAATTAATAACTCATTAATTATTCTTTGATGCCCCAAATGTATCCCATCATAATTACCAATTGTTAAAGCACATGGTAAATGAAAGTTACCCTTAGGGATGTGTCTGAATATTTTCATTTAATGGATAGTTTTCTTAAGGAATTCTGTAATATCTAGTTTAAAAATTCTTAGAGCACCAAAATATATTGTTGCGCCAAAAATTATTAAGCCAAATAAATGTAAAAATCTTGAAAGAGCTGAATAATTAAACCAAATATCAACCCCACCTCTGAAATAAGCTAGACCTAAACTCATAATTAATGAAGCTAAAATTATTTTAATTAAGAATACTAACCACCCATCATTTAATTTAAATATCTTTCCTTTCTTTAGGTGGTAAAAAAGCAGGCTTGCATTAATACATGCACCTAGGCCAATAGCTAAAGCTAACCCTGCATGCTTAAAATAGCCAATAAAAAGTAAATTCATAAATTGAGTACAAAATAAAGTAAATAAGGCAATTTTGACTGGTGTTTTTACATTTTGTTGGGCGTAAAATGCTGGCGCTAAAATTTTAATTAAAATTAAGCCAACTAAGCCGATACTATAAGCAATTAAAGCATGCTGAGTCATTAGAACATCCATTTCTGTAAAGGCCCCATAATGAAATAAAGTTGAAATCAAAGGAATGGCCAAAATTGCTAAGGCAGTTGCAGCTGGAATTGATAATAAAATTCCCAATCTTAATCCCCAATTAATCAAATCAGAATAATCTTTTGTCTTTTTTCCTGAAAAACTTTTAGATAAATTTGGAAGTAAGATTGTGCTCAAAGCCACTCCGAGAACACCGGCAGGAAACTCCATAAGACGATCAGCATAATATAGCCATGACACACTTCCCGATGCAAGAAAAGATGCAAAAATAGTATTAATTAATAATGAAATTTGAACTACTGAGACTCCTAAAATTGCTGGGCCCATAAGCTTTAATATCTTCCAAACCCCTTTGTCTTTAAAATCTAAATTAAATTTAGGTAAGAAACCGATTTTCTTTAAAAAAGGAATTTGAAAAAATAGTTGTAAAACGCCACCGAAAAATACAGCCCAAGCTAGAACTGTAATAGGATCTTCGAACCAGTCTGAAAAATATAATGCTGCCAAAATAAATGAAATATTCAACCAGACGGGCGTAAATGCTGGCACAACAAACTTTCCGTATGTATTTAATATGCCACCAGCCATAGAAACTAGAGAAATGAAAAAGATATAAGGAAATGTGATTTGAAGAAGATTAACTGTTAAATCAAATTTTTCTGAATCTGAAACAAACCCTGGCGCACTTATATATATTAACCATGGAGCACCAAAAACACCTAAAAGAGTAACTAATACTAAAAATAATCCTAACAAAGTTGCTACCTTATTAATTAGATAGCTAACCTCTATTTTTGACTTTTTGTTCTTGTACTCAGATAAAATCGGAACGAATGCTTGAGTAAATGCGCCTTCAGCAGATATTCTTCTTAATAAGTTTGGTATTTTAAATGCTACGAAAAAAGCATCAGTTTCGATACCAACACCAAAAACTCTCGCAATAATGCTATCCCGAACAAACCCTAATATGCGAGATATAGTGGTCATTCCTCCAACGCTTGCAAGTGTTTTTAATAGGTTCATAAACGATCTTTAAGTATTTAATTTAATTTTATCATGGTAGGCCCAACTAAACTTAGGAAAGTAAATGTATTCAAATACTTGTAACTATAAGCGAAAATAGATAAAATACCTTTTCATTAAATATAGTACAAGGAAGTTATATGGCCAACACGGCTCAAACGAAGAAACGTGCAAGACAAAATGATAGTCAGCGCATCCATAATGCAAGTCTTAGGTCGATATTAAGAACTGCTTTAAAGAAAATTACTAAAGCGATACTTTCAGGCGATAAAAAAGTTGCAAAAAAAACTTTTGAAGATAATGTGCCTGTTATTGACAAAATTGCTGATAAAAAAATTATCCATAAAAACAAAGCTGCTCGCCATAAATCAAGATTAAACTCTGCATTAAAATCAATGTAATTGACTCTAAGCTCCTTACTTAAAGGAGTTTTTTAGTTTTCCCATATAGTTTTTCTTATACTTTCAGCCTTACGAATGACATCTTCTATTGATTGTTTTTCTAAGCCTAAAATTGTTATATGGCCCATTTTTCTGCCAATACGTGGCTCAGACTTTCCATATAAGTGAAGACTTATTTCAGAACTTTTGATCATTTCAAAGTTTGGTTCAGATTTTTTTTCACCCCTCCTAAACCATAAATCCCCTAAAAGATTAAGCATTACTGATACAGGAAATTTAATTTCTTCATCTTTTGGTTTACTTCCTACCAATGTTAAAACTTGTTGATCAAACTGATTATTAGCACAAGCATCAATAGAGAAATGTCCTGAGTTATGAGGTCTAGGTGCAATCTCATTTACATATAGATTATTATTACTTATGAAAAATTCTACCGCCATAACTCCAATATAATTCAAATCACTAGCTATCTTCTTAGCAAATTTTGTTGCTTCTTTATGAAGTATAGAAGAAACTCTAGCTGGAATAATAGATAAATCTAATATACCTGCTTCATGTTGGTTTTCAATTAATGGGTACTCTAAATAATCCCCATTAATTGATCTTGCCATAACTATAGAAAACTCTAAATCTAAATCTAATTTTTCCTCAAGAATACATGGCGCATTATTAAATCTGATAAATGCCCTCTCTAATTCTGTAACATTATTAACATGCATTTGCCCTTTGCCATCATATCCAAATTGCGCTGTTTTAAGTATTGCAGGAAATATATCGATTTCATCATTAAACAATTTTATTGACTCAAAATTATCAATTACAGCATATCTACCAATTGGTATACCAGACTTCTTGAGAAATCTTTTTTCTTTAATACGGTTTTGAGCAATTGATACAGCTTGAGCTTCTGGACGAACAATAATGTCTTTTTCAAGATATCGAAGTGTTTTAGCAGGAATATTTTCGAATTCTGTTGTAACTAAATCACAGATTTTTTTTAACTCATCAAGTGCTTCTTTGTCATCGTAGGGTCTACATATATGTTTATCGGCTATTTTTCCTGCTGGACTTTTTTTATCTGGGTCAAATACAACAACCGAATAACCCATCTTTTGTGCAGCAATAGTAAAAAAGCGTCCTAACTGCCCACCTCCTAGAATCCCCATAAATTTAGAAGATTTATTTAGCTCTTTCAATTTAATTTGGATCCAACTTCATATTTAAAACCTTTGTCACTTGCTTTTTTCTAAAATCATTTAGCTTCTTTTTAACTTCTTTGTTTGAAACAGCAACTAAAGAAACAGCGAATAAACCAGCATTAAATGAACCCGGCTCTCCTATGGCGAATGTTGCAACTGGGATGCCTTTAGGCATTTGAACAATTGATAAAAGTGAGTCTTGGCCTTCAAGATGTTTAGTCGGTACCGGAACGCCTAAAACTGGAAGTATCGTTTTTGACGCGACCATTCCTGGAAGATGGGCAGCGCCACCTGCGCCAGCAATAATAACTTGAAATCCTTCCTGTTCTGCGCCCTCAGCAAATTCAAACATTAGATCTGGCGTTCTATGGGCTGAAACAACCTTAGCCTCATATGAAATATTAAAATCATCAAGTACCTTTGCCGCATGTTTCATAATTGGCCAATCACTATCTGAGCCCATGATTATTGCTACTAAATTTTTTTTACTATTCATGCTATTTCCTTACAGTTGGTATAATTATCATATTGTTTCTATGAATTAAACTTGATTCATTAACATACCCTAAAATCGTTTCGATTTTATCACTTGAAACTCCAATGATCCTCTTAACTTCTTCAGAATTATAATTCACAAGTCCTTTTAAAATCTCTGATCCTGATTCATTAACACACTGAATAACTTCGCCACGATCAAAATTTCCAGTAACTTTTACCACTCCAGCTACTAATAAACTTTTTCCTTGGTCTACTAATGCCTTCTCAGCACCTTGATCAATATATATCTTACCTTTTAATTTTAAATTATCTGCAAGCCATTTCTTTCTGGCAACCAATTTAAATTCCCTACTTTGAAGAAATGTTCCAATATCTTGATCATTCCGCAAATTTTCAAGAATATTAACTCTCCTTCCAGAAGCAATTATAGTATGAGTACCGCTCAGAGCTGCTCTTCGTGCAGCCATAATCTTTGTAGTCATCCCGCCAGTACCTATTTCAGAATTTGTTCCTGAAGCTAGCTTATCCAAGTTATTATCGTCTACGTAAGCATGGTCAATAAGCTTTGCATTATTATCTGCTCTTGGGTCTGAAGAAAAAAGGCCTTCTTGATCGGTCAATAAGACTAAAAGATCCGCCTCGATTAAATTAGCGACCATTGCAGCAAGCGAATCATTATCACCAAATCTAATTTCTTCTGAGGCGACAGTATCATTTTCATTAATGACTGGTATGACATTTTTATTAATTAAATTAAAGATTGTAGATCTTGCATTCAAATATCTTTTTCTATCACTCAAATCATCATGTGTTAATAAGACTTGCGCTGCTATTAAATTATTTTGAGAAAACAATCTTTCATAAACCTGAACTAAGTCCATTTGGCCTACTGCAGCTGCTGACTGTAATTCACTTAAGGCATTAGGTCTTTTCTTGATTTTTAATTTTTTTAATCCAGCAGCGATTGCTCCGCTTGAAACCAAAACAATTTTTTTCTTGTGAGAATTTAGAATTGCAATTTGCTTAATCAAGCTTGATAAGCATTTTTCATCTAAACCTCTTCCATCATTGGTAACGATGCTAGAACCGAGTTTAATAACTATTTTTTCTGCTTGTGAGAATTTAAATTTTTTCATAATTTATCTTTTTCTAATTCTATATGCTTCATAATCTCATATGTTAGTGTTTTACATCCACTTCCATTTATTGCGGATATGCAAAACACTTTTCCAGTCCATCTTAATTTTTCTATAATATTATTTTTAACGCTGTCTGTATCGCTTAGTAAATCAATTTTATTTAAAACTAGCCACCTTTCTTTAAGAGCAATTTCTTTACTATACTTCTCTAACTCGTTAATGATAGCTTTTGCCTCTGATATAGGGTTTATAGAATCATCATAAGGTGCGATATCAAGAATATGAAGTAACAACTTTGTTCTTGATAGGTGCCTAAGGAATTGATGACCCAAACCATGGCCGTCAGCAGCTCCTTCAATTAATCCTGGTATATCAGCCACGACAAAACTTCTTTGCATGTCAATTCTAACTACACCTAAATTAGGCTGAAGAGTCGTAAATGGGTAATTCGCTACTTTTGGTTTTGCTGCGGATACAGACCTAATTAACGAAGACTTACCTGCATTAGGCATACCCAGTAAACCAACATCAGCTAATACCTTTAACTCTAAATAAATCTCAAATTCCTCTCCTGGCTCACCTTGAGTACACTGCCTTGGAGTTCGGTTAATACTAGACTTAAAATGCACATTTCCTAATCCGCCCTTACCTCCTTTGGCAACTATGATTTTACTTCCATGCTCCTTAAAATCTACTATCATTTCTCCAGTCTGCTTTTCAGATATTACTGTTCCTACAGGAACTTTAAGTATGAGATCCGCTCCTTTAGCTCCATAGCACTCAGAACTTCTACCATTCTCACCCCTTTT
>CAYTWX010000027.1:0-8752 GCA_964442085.1 uncultured Methylobacillus sp.
TGCCTACCCTATCCCCAGCCCTTAAATCTTTTAATGTTTTACCAGACAGTTTCCCATAACCACTAAACTCTGAGACAGAGTAATAAACATCATTATTCTCCCCTACGTAGGCAAATCCCTTATCTATTAATATTTGAATCATATTGATAATATCGCCAATATGATCAGTTGCCTTTGGTTCAGAATCTGGCCGCAAAACACCAAGTGCGTCTGCATCTTGATTCATCTCACTTATAAATCTTTCAGTTAAATCTTTAATAGTGATATTTTCATCAGCAGCCTTTTTTATAATTTTGTCATCAATATCGGTAATATTCCTGACATATTGAACGTTATAACCACTTATCTTTAGCCAACGGTTAATAACATCAAAAATAACCATAACTCTCGCATGGCCTAAATGACAGAAGTCATAAACTGTCATTCCACATACATAGAGACGAACCTCTTGTGGTTTAATAGATTTAAAAATTTCTTTTTGATTTGTTAAGCTGTTATATAGTGAAAGCATTTATAATCGAGTGTTTACGCCATTGAGTGGTATTAAAAATTAATTTATGATAGATTTAATCATTCGAAAATTATACCATGCAACATTTTTAGTTCTACAACCAAAATAAATAAACATAATGAGAGAGAGATTTTTTATGAAAAATATACTTAAAATAATAGTCCTAAATTTATTCATCATGATTGGAGTGAATGCAGTTGCCAAAGATTCCAATACATTTATTGTTGAAACAAATAGAGGCATCATAACGATCGAAGTTTATCCAGAAAAAGCCCCAAAAACAGTTAAAAACTTTAAGCAATATATTGCAGATGGATTTTATAATGGGCTGATTTTCCACCGGGTAATCGGAGACTTTATGATACAAGGTGGTGGTTTTGATAATGATATGATACAAAAAAAAACGAATGAACCAATTATCAACGAATCAAATAATAAGCTTAAAAATAATGCATATACATTAGCGATGGCGAGAACAAATGCCCCTAATTCAGCCACCTCTCAGTTTTTTATAAATCTAAAAGATAATGATTTTTTAAATTACTCTGGGCCAAGCTCTAGCAAAATAGGTTATTGTGTTTTTGGAAGTGTAATTGAAGGAAAAGATATTGTTGATAAAATTGGAAAACTTAAAACATCACCAAAAAATGGGCAAAGCGACGTACCCATCAAAAAAGTCGTCATTAAATCAATTAAACAAAGGTAAGTATAAATGAAAATTAAAACAAATCTTGGTAGCTTTTCGTTGGAGCTTGATGAGCTAAATGCACCAATATCATCCAAAAATTTTAAAGATTATGTTGAAAAAAGTTTTTTTAACAAAACTATTTTTCATCGAGTAATAGATGGATTTATGATTCAAGGTGGTGGTTTTGAGTTAGATATGACCCAGAAAAAAACTCACTCCCCTATTAAAAATGAGGCAAGTAACGGGTTAAAAAATGAGAAATATACTGTAGCAATGGCGAGAACAAGTGATCCTGATTCTGCGACCTCCCAATTTTTCATTAATACATCTGACAATAGTTTTCTTGATCATCCAGGGCAAGATGGTTCAGGTTACTGTGTCTTTGCTAAAGTTACTGAAGGTTTTGATGTTATTGATAAAATTAACTCCGTCAAAACAGGATCTCAAAATGGCCATCAAGACGTTCCTATTGAGCAAGTAATTGTTGAGGAAGTATCAGCTGATTAAGGTTGAAACAAGCGCTTTATTCGTTTCTGATACCCACTTGAGTGAAGATTCTCCGGCTGTAATTGATCAATTTAATAGTTTTATAGAAAATCATGCAAGTAAGCATGATTTTCTTTTTATACTCGGTGATCTTTTTGAATATTGGATTGGAGATGATGCAAATCAATTCAATTCAGTAGTGTCAACGCTTCAAGGATTAGAATCTAAAATTTATTTTATACCGGGTAATAGAGACTTTTTAATCGGGCCTAAATTCTTAAAGAAAACTAATATCATTATTCTTGAGGATCCAACATTGATTCAACTTGGAAATCAAGAGGCAGTAATTCTTCATGGTGATACTTTATGTATCGATGATAAAGAGTATCAAGATTTTAGAGCAGTGGTTAGATCAGAAAAATGGAAAAAAGATTTTATAAATCAGGAGATTGATAAAAGATTAGAAATTTGTAAAGATTTAAGAATAAAAAGTAGTGAGGCGCAAAAAAGTAAAAGTGATATTTTAATGGATGTAAATGAAGATGAAGTAAAAAAATTATTTAAAGATTTAAACTTTCCTCAAATAATGATTCATGGTCATACCCATCGCCCAAAAAAACATGAGTATTTACTAGATAATAATATTTGTAATCGATGGGTGTTAGATGACTGGTATGACTCAGGAAGTTTCTTGGTTTGGAAAGGTGGCAAACTCCATACTGAATCACTGTAATTTATTTACTTTTATTCAACTCTCCTTTTCTATTTTTTTCAGCAGCTTTATCTAGAATGGCATTAATATATTTATATCCATCTATACCTCCAAATGATTTTGCTATCTCTATTGCTTCATTTATTACTACTTTATATGGGACTGAGGGGGAATACTTTAATTCGTAAAGTGAGCTATATATAATAGATAACTCAATGGGGCTTAGCTCTTCATATGATCGGTCAAGATAGCTCGTAATTTCTATCTTTAGTGTCTCTAAATTCTTAAAAACGCCTTTTAAAATCTCAACGTAAAACTTTTCATCTGCCCTTATAAAGTCTGGGTCATCACGAATATCTTTTTGAATCTGTGTTAAATCAAACGTATTAACCAAACCACGATAAATGCTTTTCATAACTAATTCTCGTGACTTTCTTCGATTATTAATTTTTTTTCTTGATCTACTATTAGCTTTATTAGATTCACTCATTACGGTAATTTTTTAATGCCATTTCAACGGCACCTTCAGCTGCCTCCTCCCCCTTAATATTTACTCTCAAGAGAGCTTCTGTTGAACTATTTGTCGTTAATACAGCATTTATAATTGGAATTGAATGGTCTAGCTGAACTCGCATAATTCCACTTGCTGATTCATTAGATACTATTTCAAAATGGTATGTGTCCCCTCTTATAACCAACCCAATTGCAATCATTACATCAATAGTACTTTCGGATTTTGTCATTTTCTGTAATGCGATAGGTATTTCTAACGCGCCAGGTACCGTTTTATGAGTAATGTTTTTTTTCCTCACTCCTAATGCTAGTAATCTTGATATACACGCTTTAGAAATTTTTTCTACAATTTCATTATTAAATCTAGATGAGACTATCCCAATAGATAAAATTTTTATTTCTTCTTCATTCATATTATCTTATTGAAAAATTATCAACCCTTTTTGTAATGCATTTAAAATTCCCCAACCAATTGGAACACTGACAACTAACCATGCTACAGGTAACAAAAAGCTTTGTAGCGCTTTGTTAGTATGTGCTGAGCTACTTACTACCTTCTCTTTGTTACTCTCAGTAGTCATTTGCTCAGCCTTTAATTGTTTTTCAGTCATAAAGAATTTCTTATTAACAGGTTTTATTAGTAAATTAAGAATAAATCCAACAACTAAAAGTATGGCTAATATTTTAAAGCTAGAGTTATATGCCTGATCAGGAGGAATGCCTTGTGATAATTGATACTCCCTTAAATATGAAATCAGCATTGGTCCTATAATTCCTGCAAATGACCATGCAGTTAAAAGCCGGCCATGAATAGCTCCTACATGCTGAGTCCCAAAAATATCTGCCAAATATGCAGGTATTGTTGCGAATCCTCCACCATACATTGTTAGAATAACTAAAGTAATCAAAACAAAGGTTGCAATATACTGATTTAGACCAGCCCAGGGTGCTAATAAATACAGAACTGTTCCTAGACTAAAAAATATTGCATAAGTCAACTTTCTCCCAAGAAAGTCAGATGAAGATGCCCAAAAAATCCTACCGATAATATTTGATAAAGATAATAACGCACCGAATCCTGTGGCAATTGCACCAATTATCAATGGATCAAAACTGCTAGCAGCAATTTCTTGGAACATGGGCTTTGCAACAGACAAAACACCTATTCCCGCCGAAACATTTAAACAAAGTACACCCCATAAAAGCCAAAATTGTGGAGTTTTATGTGCAACTCCAACATGAACATGATTTGACGATATCATTCCGCTAGTTTTTTTAACTTCGGGCTTCCATCCTTCGGGCTTCCATCCTTCTGCTGGGACTCGATATCCAAAAGCACCGATTGTCATTGAGATTAGATAAATACAACCCATAATGAAAAAAGTCTGAGCAATGCCATAACTACTAATAAGATTGTCTCCTAGTGGCATTCCAATCATAGCCCCTCCACCAAACCCCATAATTGCCATACCAGTCGCTAAGCCTCTTCTGTCTGGAAACCACTTAATTAATGTTGATACTGGAGAAATATAACCAAGCCCAAGTCCAATACCACCGATTACACCAGCACCTAACCAAATTAACCACAGTTGATGTAATGAAACACCAAGTGATGTAATCATTAAGCCTCCACCCCAAAATATTGCCGCTGCAACTCCGGCTTTTCTTGGTCCTGCTTTTTCAAGCCAATGACCAAAAACTGCTGCCGACATGCCCAGAAATACTATAGCTATTGCAAAAGTCCATACAACATCACTCCTTAACCAATCACATGAAGTTGTAAATGCTCTCTCCCAAAAGCCTATCGCTTCTCCACATTCACTTCCAATGAGTTTAGTTAGGCCTGGCCAAAATATACTAAATCCATAAATCATCCCGATCGATAAATGAATAAATAAAGCTGCTGGTGGGACCATCCAACGATTAAATGACTTATCGGCAACAATTTTACTCTTAGCTAAAGATTCAAACATAACAGGCACCTTTAATATTTAATATTAAAATATTTAAAAGGTTAATCATAAGCTATTTCCTATTAATTTTCTTACGATTTTTGAATTAAACAGTATTTCCTATTATTGTCATGTGATTGTCATATAAATGTCATAATATAAATAAATTAATTTTAAAGAATAGACCATGCCAGCAAATATATTGATAGTAGAAGATGAAAGCTCAATACTAGAACTTATATCATTAAATATTCACCAAGCTGGCTTTAACCCAATTAGAGCAATTAATGCAGAATATGCTAACAATATCGTTAAAGAAACCATCCCCGACCTGATAGTACTTGACTGGATGTTACCTGGAATGGATGGCATTGAGTTTGCAAAAAGGCTTAAAGCTAACTCTGAAACTAAATCGATCCCAATAATTATGTTGACTGCAAAAGCTGACGAGGACAACAAGATCAAAGGTTTGAATGTTGGTGCTGATGACTACCTCACTAAACCATTTAGTCCTAGGGAGTTAATAGCAAGAATAAAAGCATTACTCCGAAGAAGAAGTCCAGAATTAATTAATGAGCCTATAATAATTGATGCTTTAGTTCTTGACCCTGGGTCACATAAAGTTCAAGTAGATAACAAAAAAATTAACATAGGTCCTACTGAGTTCAAATTACTTCATTTCCTTATGAAAAATTCTGATCGTGTTTATAGCAGAAATCAAATTTTAGATAAAATATGGGGCAACAAATCAGTTATAGAAGACAGAACTGTCGATGTTCATATAAAAAGATTAAGAGCGGCGCTTAAAAATTCTCACTACGATAGAATGATTCAAACAGTTCGTGGCTCTGGTTATAGATTTTCGAGAGATTAGATAATGAATAAATGGTGTGAATCCTAGTTATAATAAATTAATATGCCAACATAAAAAGGTAAAATTTTGCAAGATATCCGTTGGAGTACATTCTGGTTTTTTGTATTAGAAATATTACTATTTCTAATGGCATCTAATATTTATTCAATTACACATGGATTAATTGTGTGCCTGTTTACTCTCAGTATTTATTTTATTCTTCATGTATATTGGATAAATAAACTCTCAAAATGGCTTAACAATCCTTCGTTATCAAATCTACCTCACGGGACAGGTATTTGGCAAAATATTTTCAGCAAACACTACCAAATTCTTAAAAGTAATAAAAAATCTAAAAAAGAGCTTGTTTCTACGCTTGATCAGTTCATCCAAGCAGCGGAAGCACTTATGGACGGAGTTGTAGCTCTTAACGAAAATAATGAAATTATGTGGAGCAATAAAAAATCTCAAGTTATGCTTAATTTAAACCCAAAAAAAGATACAGGGCAGCCAATTAACTATATATTTAGAAATACAGATTTGATGAGCTACCTTGATGGAGGGGATTTTGAAAAATCTATTAAAATTAATCTAGAAGCGCAAAATGAAAAAATAATTGAAATAAAAATTGTACTTTTTGGCGAAAAACAAAAAGTTTTAGTTGCGAAAGATATAAGTCAAACTATTAAAATTGAGTCCGAAAGAAAACAATTTATTTCTAATGTTTCTCATGAGCTAAAAACTCCACTCACTGTAATCTTAGGATTTATTGAAACATTTGAGGATATGTTCAAATCTAACAGCAATGAACAAAAAAATATGCTTAAGATTATGGGTAAACAAGCTTATAGAATGTCAAAGCTTATTGATGATTTATTATTACTTTCCAATGTTGAATCTAGCATTTTCCAAAATCGTTCTGAGAAAATTTTTATAAGCACAATGATTAGTAAAATTAAAAAAACTATCGCTTCTCTAAATTCAAAGAACCATACAATTAAGTATCAAATTGATAATAAACTTAAAATATATGGATCAAAAAAAGAGATAGAGAGTGCGTTTATAAATTTAATCACTAACGCTATTAGGTACACTAATGAAAATGGTTCGATATCTATCAGCTGGGGATTGATAAATGGATTACCTATTTTTGAGGTTAAGGATAATGGGAATGGAATTGAAAAAAAACATATCAATAAAATTACAGAAAGATTTTATAGGATTGACGCAGATAGAAGTAGAGAGACTGGAGGTACTGGACTCGGACTTTCAATAGTTAAAAATATTGTTAATCAACACAACGGGGAATTAAAAATTACTAGCGACATAGGTAAGGGCAGTTCCTTTAAACTAATTTTTAATAATGACTCAATTGCTTAATTAAAAAATGAAAGTTCTAATACTCTTATTAACCTTTACTTTATTTTCTTGCTCAACATCAACCCTTAAGAAAAAAGACTCAACACAATATGATAAAGGATCTATAAATCAATTTGGTAAATCAGATTTTGATCGCATGGCTGACTATGAAATTCGTGAGAATATAGAAAGTTTAAAAATTCTAATGATTAAATTTTACAAAAAAAATCCTAACCAGTTAAAAAAAAGTACCTCCGATAATGCTGAAAAAATGACTAATTGGGTTTTTAATGGTGATCATAACTGGAAATTTGAACGGATTAATAATGCCCAAGGTGTTGATGCTTTAAATCAAGTTTTTGATAGTAATTATGAAGGTGATCGGGTTTTATCTTTAATTACTGGTCTCTACACTATGCTTATAAAAGCTCATGGTGATAAAAAAGAATTTTATATATTTGATTCATTAGACCCACAAAAAATTTACAACGCCGCTAGAAATTTTGAAGTAATTGTTTGGAAACTCTCCTCTAAAAAAAATGATAACAATGAGCCATATCTAATTTCTAATGGGCTTAGCAATAAAAATACTAACCTATCTTTTGAGAGAGAGTTTGGGAAAATAATTGGGCGCACAGATTACTTTGCATTTACCTTGTCAGAAAAAACAGAAAGAGCTGTAACAAGAGCGATTCAAAGCTTTACAACTGGTATTTTCTTACCATTCTAATTATAAAAGAATTTTCTCAATTCCACCTTTTTTAACTTTCTCCACATATTCTTGAAGCCATCTATCACCTAAATTATGCTTTGCTAGTTCTACAACAATATAATCAGCTTCAGTATTAGTATCATCGCCATATCTTGCAAGCCCTTGAAGGCATGAAGGACATGACGTAAGAATTTTCACTGGATTCTGGAGGTCGGTTGTCTTTGGCAACTCTTTTAACCCCTTCTCAATTTCTTCTTGTTTCCTCATTTTTACTTGTGATGCAATATCTGGTCTTGCTACAGCAAATGTACCTGATTCCCCACAACACCTGTCATTAAGTGGGACATCTTGGTCCATTAATGCATTGGTAACCTCAGTAGGTGAATAAGTTTTCATCGGACTATGGCATGGGTCATGGTACATATATTGCTGCCCCTGAATTCCCTTCATCTTAACGCCTTTTTCCATCAAATACTCATGTATATCAAGCAACCGACAACCTGGGAAAATCTTTTCAAACTCATATTTTTGTAATTGATCCATACAGGTGCCGCAGGAAACAATCACTGTCTTAATGTCTAAATAATTTAATGTATTAGCTACTCTGTGGAATTGAACTCTATTATCTGATGTTATCTCCTGACCTTTTTCATGATCTCCAGATGAAGTTTGCGGATACCCACAACATAGATATCCCGGAGGTAAAACTGTGATTGCCCCCACCTCGTAAAGCATCGCTTGTGTAGCCAACCCAACCTGTGAAAATAGACGCTCTGAACCACAACCAGGAAAATAAAATACAGCTTCAGAGTCATCATCGATTCGATCTAGATTCCTTATTACCGGAATGACTTTATCATCCTCTATTCCTAAAAGCCCTCTAGAAGTTTTGGTCGGCATATCTTTTGGCATAGGTCTATTCATAAAATGAATAACTTGTGCAGTTACTGAGGCCTTACCCACAGT
>CAYTWX010000028.1:0-8751 GCA_964442085.1 uncultured Methylobacillus sp.
TAGTTCTGTTGCGGATACATTATCCCATCTGACAAAATTTGCAGGGGTAGTTTTGATTCCTCGTGCCAAAAAAGTTACTTTTAAACATATTGAATTTCTTGAATTATCTAAAAATAGAATTTTAGTGATCATCGTTACAAATGACGGGGGTGTTCAGAATAGAGTGATGTACACCAAAAATAATTACAACAAACAAAGCTTGCTTGCAGCTTCGAACTTTTTTAATCAACACTACTCTGGCTTCAATATTGAGGATGTAAAAGAGAAGTTAGTTGGCGAATTAAAAACTATGAAAGCAGAAATGGTGACACTGATGAATGCAGCAATTGAAACTTCTGGCGATACTGATGAAAACGATAATTTAGTTTTATCAGGCCAAAATAATCTTTTAGAAACATCGGAGCTGTCTCAAAACGTGTCTAGCGTTAGAAAAGTTGTTGAGATTTTTGAAAAGAAATCAGCCTTACTTCAGCTGTTAGAAAAAAGTTATCGGGCTGATGGTATACAAATTTTTATTGGTGAAGAGTCTGGCCATCAAGCACTTGACGAATGCAGTGTTATAACTGCTCCATATGAAGCTGATGGTGAAATTCTTGGGATGTTAGGAGTTATTGGTCCAACAAGAATGGCTTATGAAAGAGTTATCCCCATTGTTGATATCACTGCTAAACTATTGAGCAATTCAATTAAGTAGAAATTTTTATGAGTTATTACAATGAAGAGCCTAAATATGAACATGGTGATCCACCTAAAATAGGAATCATCTTGGCAAATCTTGGAACTCCAAGAGAGCCTAAAGCGCCTGCAGTGAGAAAATATCTTGGTCAATTTCTTATGGATAGAAGAGTTGTAGAGATTCCGAGATTTATTTGGTGCTGGATCTTATATTTCATTATTTTAGTCTTTAGGCCATCTGCCTCAGCAAAAAAATATGCGCAGATTTGGACATCTAAAGGTTCACCTCTTTTGGTGAATGCACAAGCACAATCAAAATTACTAAAAAAATATCTGGAAAAGAATCAAAAACAGCCAATAGAAGTTGCTTTGGGAATGAGCTATGGCCAACCATCAATGCAAAAAGCGTTTGATGATCTAAGACAAAAAAATTGTACGAAAATACTACTATTTCCTCTTTACCCTCAGTATGCTGCTTCATCCTCAGCATCGGCAATGGACAGCTTATGGAGGTTGTTATTAAAAACCAGAAATGTACCTGAAATTAGAACAATCCGACATTATCATGATCACTCAGCTTATATAAATGCATTGAAAGTATCGGTCTTAAATTATTGGAAAAAAAATGGGAAGCCTACTAAGTTAATAATGAGCTTTCATGGAATCCCAAAAAAATCATTATATCAAGGGGATCCTTATCATTGTGAATGCCATAAAACTGGACGCTTGTTAGCAGAGGCCTTAAAGTTAAATGATGATGAGTATAAAATTTGCTTCCAATCTAGATTTGGAAGGGCTGAATGGTTAAAGCCATATTTTTCAGAAGTTGTTGCTAACCTAGGTCAACAAAAGATGAAAAATATACAAGTAATCTGCCCGGGATTTTCAAGTGATTGCCTTGAAACACTAGAAGAAATAAATATGGAAGGAAAGTCTATATTTTTGGATAATGGTGGTAAAGGCTATAAGTATATTCCTGCTTTAAATGCTGATACTTCTTGGATTAAGGCTATGGCAGAAATATCAACATCTAACCTGCAAGGATGGATAGATCCTAAATGGTCCTTAGCAAAAGAAAAAAAATTATCAAACATAACAAAAAAACAAGCAAAAAAGTTTAAATAGGAAAAGCCTATGATAATTCTTACAGGTGGTGCAGGCATGATTGGAAGTATGGTTGCCTGGCACCTCAACACAATACTGAATGAAGATCAATTTGTAATTGTTGATGACCTTTTGAATAAAGATCAGGAGCAGAATTTCGCCAAGAGAAAGTTTATTGATTATATAAACAAAAATGATCTTCCAAAATATCTTAAAAATATTAAAAATATTACTGCTGTTATTCATATGGGTGCGATTAGTTCGACCACTGAAACAAACTTCAACAAATTACTATTATCTAATATTCGCTACAGCCAAATGCTTTGGAGTTGGTGTTCACAAAAAAAAGTACCATTCATTTATGCGAGCTCTGCTGCAACATATGGTGGAGGCGAAAATGGATACAATGATAATGAAGATTTATTATCAAAACTCAGCCCCCTTAACGCTTATGGTTATTCGAAGCACTTTTTTGACCAATGGATTTGTTCGCAAGTTAAGTCTAATCAGCCAAGTCCGCCTCAATGGTGCGGCTTAAAGTTTTTTAATGTTTATGGTCCAAATGAATATCATAAAAATAGAATGGCTAGTGTTGTATTTCATGCATTTCAACAACACCAAAAAGAGAATGAAATAAAATTATTTAAAAGTGGTAACAAAAATTATAAAGACGGGATGCAATTAAGAGATTTTATTTATGTTAAAGATGCGGTTGAGTATATTGTCTTCTTTCTAAAAAATAGTCATATTTCAGGGCTATTTAACTCTGGAACAGGTTCTGCACAGTCATTCAAAGATTTAGCCAATGCTGTTCTGATGAGTTCAAAAGGAAGTATGTCTAGTATTAAGTACATTGAAATGCCTGAGGATTTAAAAGGAAAATATCAATACTATACCGAGGCTAATCTTGATAAAATATTAGCAACGGGGTTTAATTTAAAATTTAAAAATTTAAATGAGGGTGTAAATGATTATATGAAAAATTATCTTCTTACTTCTGACAGGTATGCTTAATTTTGAAAAATAATATTATAGAAATTGTAAGTAATAGTTTTAATGCTAAAGATAAATGGGGCTTAGTCATTGGCGATATTATGCTTGATGAGTATATTAACGGGAATGTTAAAAGATTATCGCCTGAAGCTCCAGTGCCGATTGTTAATGTAAATGATAATATTTATAAGATTGGAGGCGCAGGAAATGTTGCACTTAATCTTTTAGGTTTGGGTATTAAAACAGTTATAGTTGGAGAAATTGGCGACGATAATTCTGGAGAAATTCTTAAAAGTTTATTCAAAGAAAATGGGTTACCTACTAAGCACCTTTTAAAGAAAAAAGGATCTACGACTACTAAAACTAGGGTTATGAGTGGCCAACAGCAAATAGTCAGACTTGATTATGATGAATTTTCAGCTGGCCCAAACCAAATTGAATTAAAAAAAATTTTAAAGCTTATATCAAGCAGCCCTAGTGCAATAATTATTTCTGACTATGAAAAAGGCTTCCTTACAGCTTTAGCTTTAAAAAAAATTATTCATGCAGCAAATAAGAAAAATATACCCATTCTTATTGACCCTAAAGGGAAAGATCTGGAAAAGTATCGTGGGGCAACAGCAATAACTCCTAATAAAAAGGAAGCTTATTTATTAGCAAATTTAACTAGTAAGAAAGAGAATATTCTTGAAAAATCGCTAAAAAAAATAATTAAAAAATATAATTTCACTTTCATTTCTATGACCCAAGGTGAATATGGAATAAAGTACATAACACATAATAAAGTTGAAGAATTTCCTACAAGAGCTTCTGAGCAAGTATTTGATGTGTCTGGTGCCGGTGATACTGTTATTGCAACATTAACGGCAAGTATAATCGGAAATTTACCTCTTAAGGATGGTTTCGAGCTAGCTAATTTAGCCGCAGGAATTGTAATTAGAAAAATTGGAACAATGCCAATCGAAAAGAATGAGCTATTAATCGAACTTCACTCGCTAACAAGTATCAATACAATTAAAAAAGTTATTGGTAGCAAGGAAGATTTATTGGATCAAGTTAAGACATTAAGAAAAAATAACCCTGGTCAAGATAGCAAAAAAAAGCTAAGTATTGGTTTTACCAATGGGTGTTTTGACATTCTCCATGCCGGACATGTCACTTACCTAGCAAAAGCCAAAGAACAGGTAGATCTTTTAATTGTTGCACTCAACAGTGATAGATCGGTCAGAAAAATTAAAGGTTCTGATAGGCCAATTATTGGTGAAGCTGATAGAGCTTTAGTCCTTTGTGCCCTCGAATCAGTCGATAGTGTTATTTTATTTGACGAAAACACGCCACTAAACTTAATTAAATCAATTAAACCAGACGTATTGTTTAAAGGAAATGACTACACAATAGAAAGTGTGGTTGGGGCAAAGGAAGTAAAAAAATGGGGAGGAAAAGTTACCTTAGTACCTGTTGTTGAAGGAAGGAGCACTACTAAAATTATAAAAAAATTACGTTAAAGTAAGTCTTGAATTTTTTCAACGTAAGGTAAACCATTTTCATTACATATCTTTTTCCAATCTTTAAGGTCTGTCCAGCCATAAATAAAAATAAAATCTAGCTTATATTTTTGTGCTGTCTGAATATCATACAGCGAGTCTCCAAGAAATAATGTTGGTAGAAAATTTTTATCCTTCATTTTTTCTTCTACAATCTGATGTTTCGAAGATGGGCTTCCATAAATTCCTCCTTCAAAAAAAGAAGCGATACCTTTCTCCTTAAAAAGAAATCTTAATTCTTCTTGGTCACCGCCTGAGGCAACCATCCATGTTGATTTTTTAGTATGAGATTTAAGTTTTTCTATTCCACTCGCAACCTCACAATTTTTTAGTAGAGTAATTACCTCAATATTTAAAGTATCAACTAATTTTTTCATGGAAGAGTCTATAACATGTTCACCCATAATTTCTTTTAAAAAATATTTAAATTTTATATTTCGAGAAATTCCAGTAAGACTTACGTGGTATGAAACTAGATCTTCAGCCTGAATTTTACTTGCTCCATAAGAAATTGCAGTATTCCTATAGGCTTCTATTTTTTGAAAATTAGAGTTAAGAATAACTCCATCACAATCGAAAATAATCGTATTATATTTTTTTAAATCAATCACAAAATATTTATATCGAGCTAGCTTGCTTTGCAAGTTTTGTAATTGCTGCCCAATCTTTATTTTCGATTAAGTTTTTTGGAGTTAGCCACGTTCCACCGCAAACAGGGACATTAGATAATGCTAAAAAATCTGGTGCAGAGTTTACAGTTACTCCGCCAGTTGGACAGAATTGAACATCAGAAAAAGGCCCTGAAAAACCTTTTAATAAATTAATACCTCCTACAGCTAATGCAGGGAAAAGCTTCAAGAAATAATATCCATCGTTATTAGCATGCATAACTTCACCACCAGAAGAAACTCCTGGAAGCAGAGGAAGCTCTATCTCTTTGCAAACCATACCCATTTCATTTGTATATCCCGGGCTAACAGCAAACTGGCTACCTGCAAGTTTTGCATTCGTTGCATCAGACTTTGTTCTCAATGTTCCAGCACCAACAATAGCATCAGGAACCTTATTTGCTATCATCTCAATTGCCGCCAAAGCACAATTAGTTCTTAATGTAACTTCTAAAACTTTAACTCCTCCAGCTAATAATGCTTCTGCCATAGGCACGGCATCATTAATATCTTCTATTACAATTACTGGGATTACAGGCCCATATTTTGCTAATTCAATTGTTTTCATATCACTCTCTAAAAGTTTAATTGATCCACGTTATTGCTCCCTCTTCCGCAGATAATACATTTTTCCTCATACTACCAAAAAGTTCTCGACCAATTCCGTGGCTGTTATTGATTTTCTGTTCTTCAGTCATCTCTTCTGTTTTTCTTTTATTCCATTCATCATCCTCAACAAGAACATTTAATGACCCTACAACAGCATTGAGTCTAAGGATATCACCTTCTCTTATTTTTGATATAGAGCCGCCGGCAGCTGCTTCAGGGCTCATATGGATAGCTGCAGGAATCTTTCCTGAAGCCCCGCTCATTCTGCCATCAGTTACAATTGCTACATTAAACCCCTTGTTTTGAATCACAGATAATGGTGGCGTAAGTTTATGGAGTTCTGGCATACCATTTGCTTTTGGTCCTTGAAAGCGAATTACCGCAATAAAGTCTTGATCTAATTTTTCTTCATCAAAAGCAAGTAATAGCTCTTCTTGACTGTTAAATATTAAAGCAGGTGCTTCAATAATATGTTTATCATTTGGTACAGCAGAAATTTTAATCACAGATCGTCCAATATTTCCTTTTAAAAGCCTTAGGCCTCCAGACTCATTAAATGGATTATCTATTTTCCTCACAACAGATTCATCACCACTTTCTTTCGGAAGCTCTTTCCAGGAAAGTTTTCCGCTTACTAACGTTGGTTGTTTTGCATATTCTGCAATACCCCCAAAACTTGATGTTATTACATCTGGGTACATACAGCCACCTTGTATTAACTCTCTTATAACAAAAGCTGGTCCTCCAGCTTTTTGAAACTCATTCACATCAGCTTTCCCATTTGGGTAGACGCTCGCCAAGAGAGGAACAGATTTTGCTAAATCATGAAAATCCGACCAGTCAATTATTATTCCTGCAGCTCTAGCAATAGCGACCCAATGAATAAGGTGGTTAGTTGAGCCACCAGTTGCAAGAAGAGCTGACATAGCATTAATAATAACTTTTTCATCTACTAATTCACCAACAGGGATTGTTTCTTTATTTTGAATATTTTCAATCAATAACCTTACTGCTTCAATTGTAAGTTCTTTACGAATACCATCATAAGGATGAACAAATGCTGCACCTGGCACATGCAATCCCATTGCTTCCATAAGCATTTGGTTGCTGTTAGCAGTGCCATAAAAAGTACAGGTTCCTTCGCCGTGATAAGCTGCAGACTCTGAGTCTAGTAGTTCATCTCTTCCAATCTTTCCTTGCGCATATTGCTCTCTAACTTTTGACTTAGATGTATTATCAATACCTGTGGACATTGGTCCTGCAGGAACAAAAATTGTTGGTAAATGTCCGAAGTGGAGAGCTCCTATTAGTAAACCAGGAACAATCTTGTCACATATACCAAGCATTACTGCACCATCAAATACATCATGAGATAAACCAATTGCAGCACCCATAGCAATATTATCTCTTGAAAAAAGACTTAATTCCATTCCAGGCTCACCTTGTGTAACTCCATCACACATAGCAGGAACCCCTCCAGCAACTTGTGCAGTTGCTCCATAATTAGAGGCTGCTTGCCTTATAATTTCAGGATAACTTTCGTATGGCTTATGCGCTGATAGCATGTCATTGTATGCAGTCACAATACCAAGGTTTGGTTTTTTTTCCGCCACTATCCTAAATTTATCATCTTTGGGAAGCGCGGCAATTGCATGCGCCACATTTGCACAGCCTAAACGATCACTGCCTCTATCTCTTTTTTTCATCAAAGTAACTCTTTCGAGGTAGGCAATCCTTGTAGGCCTACTCTTTTCTTTGATACGCTCAGTAATTTCAATGATTGATTGCTTCATAATTTCATGTATTTGTTTTTGTATGACCATCTATTATGCAATGAAATGATATAAATAAGTCAATTATGGTGTTTAATTGAATTAATTTTTAAAAATAGACTTGAAATTATTCTAATAGTCTCCATATTATTTCTAACTTAAACATTAACATTTTAAAATTGATATGACAGACAAAACTAAATCAAAGAAAGCTAAAAAAGCAGCTAAGCCTAAAGATACAACTAGCCAAGTGGAAAAAATTGCAGCTCTTGAGGCTCAAATACTCTATGGGCAAGCGGAAAAGGAAAATAGTAGAAAAAGAGCTTTAGAAGAAGCAGAAAAAACAAGAAAGTATGCAATAGAAAGCTTTAGTCAAGAAATACTTCTTGTTAAGGATAGTCTTGATGCAGCTTTAGCTATTAAAAATGCAACAGTAGATAGTTATAAAGATGGCGTTGAATTAACTGCGAAACAGCTAGCCACAATATTTGAAAAATTTAATATTAAAGAGTTAGATCCAACAGGCGAAGTATTTGACCCAAATTTTCACCAGGCTATGACAATGTTAGATTCAGACGAAGAGCCAAATAAAATTCTCTCAGTATTCCAAAAAGGTTACAAACTAAATGGAAGAGTCTTAAGGCCAGCATTAGTATCAGTTTCAAAAGAAAAAGAAGAAAAAGCTTGAAATTTATCCGAGCATCCCTATTTAAAGAGTAAGAATTTAATCTATTAAGGAATAAGAAAAATGGCAAAAACTATTGGAATTGATTTAGGAACAACGAACTCATGTGTTTCGGTTATGGAAAACGGTAAACCTAAGGTGATAGAAAATACTGAAGGAACCAGAACAACTCCATCAATTGTTGCTTTTCAAGATGAAGGGGAGACTCTTGTAGGTGCTCCTGCTAAAAGACAAGCTGTTACTAATCCAGAAAATACAGTATATGCAGTTAAACGTTTAATTGGGCGAAAGTTTGATGAAGATGAAGTTCAGAAAGATATAGGCTTGATGCCTTACAAGATTTCTAAAGCAGATAGCGGAGATGCTTGGGTTGAAATAAAAGGTGAAAAAATGGCTCCACCTCAAATCTCTGCAGAAATATTAAGAAAAATGAAGAAAACTGCAGAAGATTATCTAGGTGAAGAGGTTACAGATGCAGTTATTACTGTTCCTGCATATTTCAATGACAGCCAAAGGCAAGCCACTAAAGATGCGGGTAGAATTGCTGGTTTAGAAGTTAAAAGAATTATTAATGAGCCAACTGCAGCTGCATTAGCATTTGGTTTAGATAAAAAAGAAGGTGATAGAAAAATTGCAGTTTATGATTTAGGTGGTGGTACCTTTGATGTTTCTATTATTGAAATATCAAGTGTAGATGGTGA
>CAYTWX010000029.1:0-8683 GCA_964442085.1 uncultured Methylobacillus sp.
AATCACAACTATCCCAATGGCTTCCATAAGGTACCTTGGACTTAAGGCAGAAAATAAATTAGCACCTTGTGCCTTTCTTAAGTCAAAATCAGATTTTTTATGTAGATCAACGTAATATGATTGGGTTCCACTGAGTAAAATATCTTTTATGCCCCCCAAACCCTCATTTAAATTTTTTATTATTAATGTTAATTTTGAAGAGATTAAGTCACCATTAACCTTAAGCCTTTTGCGTGTAAACTTAAATACCAAAAAATAAAAAAAACCAAAAAAAACAAAAACTGTAAGTGCAACAATAGGGTTGAAATATAATAGAATTAAAAATACTGAATTCACGATAAAAATACTACTTAATAAAACTAGAAATTTACCAATAATATCAATAAGTATGTTCGTCTTTGCGGTTACACCACTGATAACTTCACTACTATTTCTTTCTAGGTGAACAGAATATGGCTGGTGAATTGTTCTTTCATACATTTTGACACTTAAATCTGACCCACATGAAAAAGAAAATTGAATATTTGACCATAATAAGAGCATCCTCATCAAGCCAGCAAAAATTGCAGCAGTCGAAAAAAGTATAGTTATTGGTAAAACCATTTGTTGTGGTGAAGCTATGCTAAAAAATTGAATTAATCCTTGAAAAATTTCTAAATTGAACACAGTATCTGGGGCTGCAATTACGCCAAGAAATGGAATTACACTTGCAATACTAAACATTTCAGCAATGGAAGCGATCACCATTAAAAATAATATAAAAGTAAATTTTTTTTTATGATGGGGGCTCAAATGAGGCCAAAGTCTCATAAATACATCTCTAAAAGTTTTATTTTTTTTCATCAATTAATATTAAAATCCTAATCTTTAAACCAGATTTGATTAAACGTTTGCCCAGTGGCATGGTATTTGTCTTTTAAAGAAAAACCACATTCACTTAAGATTTTTTTAGTTTCATTAGCTTGTTCCTGAAATTTCTCATTAACTTCTATCAAAACAGTCTTGCATATTGGGTTTTTTAAAGTTTCTTTAGCGCCAAATAAAATTAGATGCTCAATTCCATCAACATCAATTTTGATCATCTTTGGAACTTCTTGGATAATTTTTTCAGATAATAATAAGTCCAATGGGAGTCCCAATGTTTTATAAGATAATATCTTTTTTAATGGGTTTCCATCTTGATCGAAATTAACATCAAAAGCTGAAAGGGCTCCACCTTCATTAATATTAGTCAAATTAAAATCTGCAAATTTTTTATTATTTGACAATGGATTGGTAACAATATTTACTTTGTCTTGAACCATGTTTATATTGATATTTCTAGCTAAAAGTGAAAGATTAAAAAATGACGGCTCAAAAGCATAAACGCTATTAGGTTTTGTTTTAGCAAAATAGATTGAATAAGTTCCAACATTTGCCCCAATATCAAAAAATACGCCATCATCACCATTGTCATCAATCCACTTTAAAGTCTCTGGTTCTTTTGAGGAGAAATTATCAGCTCTATATTTACAAATCCAATTGGGAATAAAAAAATTAAGTGATAGATTATAATCACCACTTACAGAATGAATTACATTTTGATACCTTTTATTATTTATAAATAATTGTTTTTCATTCCAACTATATTTTAAATTTTTGTTGATTATTCCTAGTGCATAGCTATAAATTATCCCTATAATGTTTAAAAGGAATAATGGTGCTAATAGTAATTTTTTTATTAATTTTCGCATGTCATTTTTAATTATCCTATTCGTATTAAAGCTATACATATCCATTAGGATTTATAGTTTGCCATCTCCAACTATCTTCACACATTTGCTTAATACTTTTTTTTGACTCCCAATTTAGTATATTTTTTGCTTTACTAACATCTGCAAAAGAGGAAAACACGTCGCCAGACCTTCGCTCTACAAAAGAATATGGAATTTTAACTTTATTTACTTCTTCAAATGTTTTTAATAATTCTAAAACTGATGTCCCTTTACCAGTCCCTAAATTAAAAAAATTGATTCTTTTATTTTTATTATTATGTTTCAGTGCTGCGTGATGCCCATCTGCTAAATCAACTACATGAATATAATCTCTTATTCCTGTTCCATCATGAGTTGGATAATCATTTCCATAAATCTTTAATTCATCAATATTACCAAGTGCAACGTTAGTTAAGAATGGCATTAGATTTTGGGGTTTACTCGTAGTATCCTCACCGATTAAGCCAGAATCATGTGCTCCAATAGGGTTAAAGTACCTTAATATAGTAATGCTCCATTTTGGTTTATTTTTAGCCAAAGAGATTAGGATGTCCTCAACTTTTAATTTTGTTTCACCGTATGGATTTGTTGCCACTCTCAAATGATTCTCGTCTATAGGTAAATAGTTTGGTTCGCCATAAACTGTGGCGGATGATGAAAAGATAAATTTTGTTACGCCCCCTTCATCCATCGCGTCTAGAAGAATTAATGTTCCATTAACATTATTATCGTAATATCTTTCTGGGTTAGTAACTGACTCCTCGACTGACTTTAAGCCTGCAAAATGAATAACTGATTCAATAATATTTTCTTTGAATATTTTCCTTAGTAGATCTCTATCTCTTATATCGCCCTTATAGAATTTAGGTTTAACATTAATTATAGTTTTAACTATATCTAAAATAATATAATTTCCATTTAAGAGGTTATCAATCACTATTGGGGTGTAACCTTTTTCAATTAAAGTCACTAGAGTATGGGATCCAATAAATCCAGCGCCACCAGTTACTAAAATATTTTTATTATTGGTCATTGAAATCTCACCCTTTATTATGTGGGCTTCTGATATCATTTTTAAGTTGATTTATTTCAACTCTTAACTGCTCATACTCTTCGATTCTTTTAGTTAAAAAATTTTTTGTCATGTTAATTTTTTCACTTATCCCTTTTGGTGTGAGGAGGTATACGTAACCAATCTTATTTGAATTTTTTTTAAAATTTTGAGCCTTAACCTGCCCTTTTTCCACAAGCGCCCTGATACAGTAATTTATACTTCCTAAACTTATGCCTAGCTCCCTAGACAGAAGTCTTTGAGATAATTCTGGATTTTTTTCTAAAATATCCAATAATTTAAAATGAATATCTGAGCTCATTGGACTTTTTTTTATTTTTTTATTTTTTTCCATTTTTCTGAAATTAAGCTTTCATTATAACTATTTATCTATATGTTCAAAATTGAACATTAAAATATTATAGCTGCTGAATTTATATAAAGCAAGTAAGTGATAATGCACGATAGTGTAATTAATATTTAAAAGTTATAGGTACTATATCAAGAATGAAAGCTATATAGATTTATTGAAAATATGGAATGAATTGATTGTGGCAAAATAAAAAAAATTTATAAGTAAAAAAGGTTTTAAATTAAAAAAACAAGCAGACTATTTAAAACCTTTCAATTATTGCAATGACAATTTTATTTAACTTCTGACAGATATTTAGTAAATCTACCCTTACTAGCAGCAAATTTTGCTTCAATTTTTTTGGCAGCAGCTTTAGCGACTTTGGCATTTGAACTCGGGTCGCCAACGACGACTAATCCAACCATACCAAACATTGCATGAGGGGTACAGTTGTAACCATATAGTCCCTCAATATCAAACTTTACTGAGATTGATTTCTCTCCAGCCTTCTTAGTTAATTTACCCATCCATGGTTTCGCACCTTTGGGTAGCATTTCTTTTATAGACGCTGAATTATGCATCGCATCACCTGTCCAAGTAACAGTGTCACCTTTTTTTATTTTTAGCACAGCTGGTTCAAATACGAACATGTCAGGCGCACTTCCATTTAACATCTTAACTTGATGTTCTTTTGCGAATACATTTCCCATAGAGAAAACTAGTAATAGCACTAAAAACTTTTTGATTATTGACATAACTTTTCTTTCCTTATTAAATTGATTAAAAATCTCGAATTTTTACCTTAATTAATTCTTAACGACTATAAAATTCAACAACTGATGCAGGACTCATAATTGTTGCGTATGGAATCTCATCTGATGATGGATACCTAATATAATTTACTTTAAATTCTTTTAAATCTAAGGATATATACTCAGGTAAATCTCTTTCCATCTTTGTTGTTGACTCAACAACTAACGGAATAGTTCTGCTTTTTTGTTTAACTTCAATTAAATCACCAGGCTTACACCTGTAAGACGGAATATTAACAACATTTCCATTTACCGTAATGTGTTTATGATTAACGAATTGTCTCGCGGCAAAAACAGTCGGTACAATATTAGATCTATAAATTATTGCATCAAGTCTAGACTCAAGAAAAATAAGAAGGTTTTCACTTGTATCCCCTTTTTTAGAGTAGGCTTCTTTGTAAATATTTCTAAACTGTTTTTCTCCAATATTTCCATAATAACCTTTGAGCTTTTGCTTTTCTCTTAGTTGAACTCCGTAATCACTTCTTCTACGAACGCCCTTGGGACCGTGCTGACCTGGACCATAAGTCCTGTTAAGGGTTGGGCAATTATCTTTCCCCCAAATATTTTCTCCCATTTGTCTTGATAATTTATTTTTTGGTTTTTGCCTAGGATTTCTTGTGACCATGAGCATTTCCTTTCATTATGAATTAATTATAGTGGTTTAATTTAAACTGTATTGTCTTCTTGCTGGTATCACTAAGTTTGCTTTCTCTAATATTGCAGCAACTGCATTTAAGATCTTATAAACATTTCTTCCCGGACATGGCTTTAACCAACCATCAAGAGAAGATCGTGCATCCTCATATTTATCATTCTGTAACATGAATAGCGCCTCTAATATTTTGAATTCGCCATAGTGAACGTGATCGCATAGCTCCGAGCCAATTGGGCCCTTCTCTTCAGTTCCTGCTGCTATTCCGTATACAACCTCTTCAATTAAAGGCGATATATCTGGAAGTTGATGTTGCTCTCTACATAATTTGAAAAGATCTTGTGGGTCCTCTCCTGAAACTGAACAAGAAGCCCAATGCCTTAAGGACCAAACTACCATGACTTCAGAAGTATCTAAATCTAGTGAAAAAACACTATTTTTTATGAACTCTTTTGCTATGTTATTTTTGGTATTCAATTACCTTTCCTTAATATTATTTATTTAAATTCTCAAGCATTTTAAATGAGAATCATTCGCATTACAAGATAATAATCAAAAAAAATAAATACGTTTATGTGCCGCAAAAAGTCTGGTAATTTGGATTAGGTTGGTAAGTTCCATTTCGATAAATCTCATTACTTGATGTTTCTTTGAACGGATCCTTCAAGGCGTCAAGTAGAGCAAGAAAAGGTTTTAGATCGCCACCCTCTCCTATCGCTAAAACCTCTTCCACATTTTGATTGTTCGGGATGACTGCAGGATTACTATCACGCATCAGAGAAAAGGTGGCTTTTAGTGGCATTGAGTTTCTTTTTAATCTTGCTTTCCACAGCATGTGCCATTTTTGAAATACTGGTGAATTATAGGCATCATTTTCTGGGATACTTTCTTGACTCAAATCACGAAAAGTTCTTGTGTAGTCAGCTTTTGAAGTTTCCATCCAATCTAAGAGGCTTTGAGCGAGAACAAAATCATCTATTTCCTCGCCAAATAATCCCAGCTTATTTCGCATGCCTGAAATCCATGCTTGTTTAAAAATTTTACTATAATCCTCAATCGCAACTTCTGCTAATTTGACTGCTTTTTCCTTATTTTTATCTAAAATCGGTAAAAGACTGTCTGCCAAACGAGCCAAATTCCATTGAGCTGCGTGCGCTTGACTTCCATACTTGTAACGTCCGTTAGAATCAATCGAACTAAATACTGCTCCCATTGAAAAAATATCCATAAAAGCACAGGGGCCATAATCAATCGTTTCGCCACTGATAGTCATATTATCGGTATTCATCACGCCATGGATAAATCCAACATGCATCCATGCAGCGACGAGTTTAGCTTGTCTTTCAATCACCGCGTTAAGGAAGCTCAGATAGGGATTTTCTTGATCAGTAAGTTCAGGATAATGGCGCGCAATTGTATAATCAGTCAATTTTTTTAGCCCCTCTGGGCCTTGAGTAGCATTGGCATACTCAAAAGTACCTACTCGTATGTGGCTAGAGGCAACACGCGTTAGAATTGCACCATCTAATAACGATTCACGCATAACTGATTCGCCAGTTGATACCAAGGCAAGGCTTCGAGTTGTAGCAATTTTTAATGCATGCATCGCTTCACTAATTAGGTATTCTCTCAGCATTGGAGCTAAAGCAGCTCGCCCATCACCATTTCTTGAATAAGGTGTTGGGCCAGAGCCTTTAAGTTGAATGTCGAAGCGTTTGTCATCGGGTGTAATTTGCTCACCGATTAGGTGCGCACGACCATCTCCTAATATCGAAAAATGACCGAACTGATGACCTGCATAGGCTTGTGCAATAGGATTGACATCTTTAGGTAGTGTATTCCCAGAAAAAATCTGAGCAAGTATATTGTTATCGTCAACAGGCAAATCAATGCCGAGTGATTTGGCTAGATCAACATTGAATAACAAAAGTTTTGGCTTGTTTACAGGTGTGGGATTAATGCGAGTAAAAAAATTTTCCGGCAAGCCGACATAGCTATTTTCTAATCGCCATCCGAACGAATTATTCATAATAGACAGTTTAGTTAGTGGAGCTTTATTTTACCTATTTAATTCTCTATGGAGAAGTAATGCAAGAATTATTTTTTGCTTAAGATAATAAATTTTTGCTCAAACTCTATTTGCCTACTTAATTATCTAGGAGTAAACTAAAACCATGAAAAATTTAATATTATTAATAACTATATTCCCCAGCATTCTTCTAGCTGATGATTTTAAAATGTGTCAAAAAATAGCTTCTGAGATAAATAGCTTGACGCCAATGACTGTTGACGAAACAACTAGGCTTGCTAATGCTACGTGTATCAAAAATTCAAAAAAAGGAAAGAAAGTTAAACTGACATATGATTATAAAATATTAGATGGTAGGGTCACCAAAAAAGATATCCAGTCTCGCAGGCCTGCTACATTGGAAAAATGGTGTTCTAAGCCTGAAATGACTCTCAAGTTGGATGCATATGATATTGAATATATTCACTCTTATATGAATGATAAATACATAACATCAATTAATCTGACTAAAGCTGATTGTAAATAGTTAGGTTCCTCTTCCAATTCTTGTAAGAATTCAATGAGGTTGGATGTCGGCCTTTTTATTTCTTACTTTTACATGCTTTGCTAATATTCTTAAATTATTTTTTTTCACTTTATTACTTTTTTTCCATTGCCATAATAAATCTTTTGATTTTTTTACTCTCTCTTGGAAGTTATAAAGTGGTTGTGGATAATGACATTGAGGTTGGGAAAAGAGATCGTAGTTTTTATTGGGTAAACTGAGGATATATCCTGGGTCATATCCACGAAGTTCCTCTACCCACTGCTTTATAAATAATGTATCTGCATCATGTTCAAGTGCTTGCTTCATAGGGTTGTAAACTCGAATAGTATTTATTCCGGTGATACCTGCTTGCATTTGTATTTGAGGATAATGAATCCCAGGTTCAAAATCTAAGAATAAAGTCGCCAAATATTCTGCAACTAATTTCCAATGAATCAAATAATAATGACATGCAAAACTAACTAACATTGCTCGCATTCTAAAGTTAAGGTAGCCCGATGACTGCAATGCTCTCATAGATGCATCTACAAGTGGGTATCCCGTTTTCCCATGAGCCCATAATTTAAAGTCACTATGGCTTTTATCTACAATGAGGTACGGAAAATTTCTGTAACCACTATTTACGGGCTCATTTTCAATTGCAATTTCACTTTCGAATTTTTGAATAAAGTGACAATGCCAATGTAATCTTGATGACAAAGCAATCATTGACCTTCTCCACCCAGGTCTATCCCATGACTTAAGTAATGTTTGATAAATTTCTCTAATACTTATATTTCCATAACTAATATATGGTGAGAGCCTTGAGCAGGTATGTCGACTTTTTTCTGGCTTAGAAATATGCTTAAAATACTCACTACCCCTGTCAATAAAAAAACTTGATAATTCCATATGCGCACTCTTAAACCCACCTTTTTGATAGAGTTTATTAGTGGGGAAAGTAGGTAGCTTTTTTGGATAGAAATCATGGTGGAGAATCTTAGCTCCTAATAGATTGATTCTTTCAATAGGAGCACGCATTACATTATCCCAATGCTTTTCCCAATTTTTACGATTAGTTAAGCCACGAATAACTGCGTTTGATGGATACTCATGCCAAGTAATATGATATTTTTTAAATAATAGACTAAGTTTTTCGTCTCTAGAATAGGTTATTTTTAGACCAGTTTCCTCATGGCTAAAGATATTTTTAATAGAGTACTCTTCAATTAAAAATTTAAATATTTCAGTTGCTTCCCCGAAGGTAACTGTCAATTTTTTATCATGCACTAAAAGTTCTTCTTGAATATCAGATAATGATTGCTCTATAAACCTCCAGTGACGTTCATCGTGATGTACATCTGCAATTAATGAGGGTTCGTAGACGTAAAGAATTAAGAAATTCTCTTGTTTTTGAATAGCATGATACAAAGGAACATGGTCAGTAAGTCTCAGATCCCTTTTAAGCCAAACAATATTTATATTTTTTTTATTAGACATAAAT
>CAYTWX010000030.1:0-8641 GCA_964442085.1 uncultured Methylobacillus sp.
ACACAGACGCACTTGGTGCTGCTGGTGGTTATAAAGAACTAACAAAATACAACGCTGCTCCTGGTGGCGGTGCATTAACAGTATTTAGCCTATAATTCCTTACGGATTTTATAGAACTAATTACAGTTTAGTTAGTCTTAAAAACACCCTACTTCGGTAGGGTGTTTTTTTTTATACAAAATTTATTAATTTATTGGTTCCTAAAATTCATAGATTAGGGATTATCATTAGATAATCAATAAAGATTTAAATGTATAATCAAGCTAATTAAAATTGAAGGAAAAATTATGTTAAAAAATATACTAAGTATGCTGTTATTAAGTACTTTGAGCATCTCAATTCAAGCTGCAGACGATCTATCAGTTAACCAAGATATTGGAAAACCTGGACAAGCGGCACGAGTTCCGAAAGATAATGAGTTTAAGGTTTGTGCCGATCAAAATAACCTACCATATTCCAATCAAGCTGGTGAAGGGTTTGAGAATAAAATAGCTGAGGTAATAGCTGCTGATCTAGGTAAAGATTTAAGCTACCAATTTTGGCATGATCGATTTGGTTTCATAAGAAATACCTTAAAAGCTTATCGTTGTGATGTAATTATAGGAACAAATACAACATATGATGCAGTAAATACTACAAAACCTTACTATCGTGCAGGCCATGTATGGGTATACAGAAAAGATAGTGGTTACAATATTACTGACTGGGATTCACCAGACTTAAGAAAAGGTGTAATTGGGATAGTAGATAAAAGTCCAGTATCAGTTGCATTAAATGCAAATGATTTAATGGGAAATGCAAAGCCTTATCGACTAATGAGAAATTTAAATAAATCTCCAGGTCAGTTAGTTGACGATGTAGTAAGTGGAGAAATTGATGTAGCAATTATGTGGGGACCAATAGGAGGCTACTATGCAAAACAATCTAAAGAAGATCTAGTAGTTAACCTTATTCCTGAATATTCAGAAGGTAATGAAGGATTAACTGGTAAAACTTATTGGAATATTTCTGCTGGCGTAAGGAAAAAAGAAAATGAACGTCGAGACATGATTGAAGCAGCCTTAGAAAGAAATAAAGATAAGATTAAGAAGATTATGGAAGACTTCGGTATCCCATATGCTGAACCTGTATTTACAGATCGGTTAGATGGATATAGTAGACATAAGAAATAATATAAATCACGGTAAAAGGGATGACATCAGTTTAAAAAATAAGTAAAATAACCGATTGATTTAGTCGTGCAAGAAATATTATTTAATCCCTTTTTAAGGAAACTAATTTCATATTTATTGTCATAGTTATTGGACACCTAAATAGTCTGACAATAATAAAAACTTGGAGAAATCATGGTAACTAGAAAAACAATAGTATCAGCACTATTAGCTAGCATAATTGGCTTTGGTGGCACAGCACAAGCAGACATAAAGCTAGAGAAAACTACAGATGGAACAGAATTTAAAATAACAAACCCAAAAGCTTATGGTGACACTAAGAAAAAAGACAATGTAAAGACAGTGGCTGAGATTGAGTTCTTAAAGACAGGTAAAAATATTTATGTGGGCGACGCTGAAGCTGAAAAACGCGGCAAAAAAAGATTTGGCTATTGGTCATGTACACAATGTCATGGTCCAACAGCAAAAGGGCAAGTTGGCCCTGGTTTAGTTGGCCCTACTTTTCGTTACCCTAAAAATGCTACAAATAAAGGCATGATAGAGACTTTATGGTATGGAACAAACGGTGGGATGGGTGGCAAAGGTTTTGGTGTGATGGCTGCTGACGATGGTATGACACTAGATGAACTACTGAAAACAATTGCTTGGGTAAGAACTAACGGTAAAGGAATAACTGGAAACGAAGACGTTAAATAGTTACAAATCTGTAATATTAATAAAAAAAGACTGAGGTATAATGCCTCAGTCTTTTTTTTAATCTTAAATCCAAAATTTAATCAATGCGAGCACAATAATAAAAATGAGTATAAAAGAAAATAAAATATTACATGAGATATTGATAGTTGGTGGTGGAGCTGGAGGCTTAGAATTGGCAACAAAGCTAGGAGACGATCTTGGGAAAAAAAAGAAAGCGAATATTACGTTAGTAGATGCTAAAAAAACCCATGTGTGGAAACCTTTACTCCATGAAATTGCTGCTGGTAGCTTAAATCCAGAGAAAGATGAACTTGACTATTTAGCTCAAGGGTATTGGCATAATTTTAAATTTAGACTTGGAAGAATGGTTGGTCTAGATAGAAATAAAAAAGAAGTTATTTTAGAATCCTTTAGCGATGAAGAAGGTATTGAAATTATTCCAAAAAGGATATTCCGTTACGATACTTTAATCATATCTGTTGGAAGTACCATTAATGATTTTGGTATCAAAGGGGCTGCAAAAAATTCTATTGCTCTAGATACGCAAGATCAAGCCGAGCGTTTCCACCAAAAACTTCATAATGCAATTTTAAAAGCGCAAACTCAGTCCTCTGACGATTTTGGATTCCCATTAAAAGAACCTGAGAGCTTAGAGGTTGTTATTGTCGGAGCGGGTGCAACTGGAGTTGAGTTGGCGGCTGAACTTCATAAAGCAACAAGAGAAATGGCAGCATATGGTTTAGACAATGTTAATCCAGATAGAGATATTAAAATTTCGTTAATTGAGTCAAGTGGTAGATTGCTTCCAGCACTTCCTGAAAGAATGAGCCACTCAGTAGAGAGCGAATTAAAAAAATTAAAAGTAAATTTATTTCTTGGTGAAAAAGTAACAGAAGTTACAAATAAAGGGATTAAAACAAACACAGGACGATATATATCATCTCAGTTAGTGGTTTGGGCTGCAGGCATTAAGGCGCCAATGTTTTTATCTAAAATTGATGGATTAAAAAGCAATAAGCTAAATCAGTTAGAGGTATTTTCAACACTTCAAACCACAGAAGATTCTAGTATCTTTGCATTCGGTGATTGTGCAGCTTGTCCAATTAAGCCTGGATCGTCAAAGCTAGTTCCTCCCAGAGCTCAGTCTGCTCATCAACAAGCAGATTTATTATATAAGAGTATAAAGAAAGTGGTATCAGGTAAAAAAACTTCATTACCGCAGTATAGCTATAAAGATTATGGATCCTTGGTAAATTTAGGCCGCTATACAACAGTGGGAAATCTAATGGGTTCTTTAATGGGGGGTAGTATGTTTATCGAGGGCTTAATTGCCCGTTTGATGTATTTAACGTTGTACCAAATGCACTTAATGGCATTACATGGAGTTATGAGTGTAATCTTTAGGTTGTTGGCTAAAGGTATAACAAGAAGATTTGAGACACACGTTAAACTTCATTAATTATTTGCCTTGCTGTAATAAATGGATGCTACTGCCATTGAAAGTAAAACAAAGAAACCAAATATAAACATAATCCCATTTATCGGGATATTACTTTTCACCATAAAAGTATACGCCCCACTTAGTAAAAGAATCCCTAAGTTCTCATTAAAATTTTGTACCGCTATTGAATGTCCAGCTCCAATCAAAATATGACCTCTGTGCTGAAGGAGTGCATTTAATGGGACAATAAGTAACCCACTAAGAATACCAACGAGTGTTAAGACAATAACCGCTGATTCCCAGTTAGTAACAAAGACCATTGAGCATACTAATCCACCCATAAAAATACCAACGGGCAATATTTTTGTAGAATCCTTCATCTTAATAAACCATGCTGCAATTATTGCTCCTATTGCAACACCAAATGCTACTGATGCAGATAACGTTGTTGACTTATCTAAACCAAACCCTAATGCATAAGCAGCCCAGCCAATTATTACAAGCCTGAGTGTTGCACCAGCTCCCCAGAACAAAGTAGTAATTGTTAAAGAAAGTTGGCCTAATGGATCACTCCATAATTTCTTATACGACGTTAGAAAATCTTTTATTAAAGACCATGGATCTTTATTCTTAATTTTATGATCGATAGCCACATGAGGTATATAAAGATTAAAAAAAGCGGCTATAAGATAAAGAAAACTAATAATTGTAATTGCTAATTTAACATCGTAGATAGCAATAACCCCACCAAACATAGCTCCTAAAATTATTGCAGCCACTGTTGACCCTTCAACCCAACCATTTGCTGCAACAAGTGAATTAGAAGGAAGTAGCTCAGTTAAAATTCCATACTTAGCAGGAGAATAGGAAGCAGCTCCTACGCCAACAATTGCATAAGCATATAATGGCTGCATGCCAAACAGCATTGCAAGACAGCCAAATAATTTTATACCGTTTGAAAAAAACATAACTTGTCTTTTTGGCCAAGCATCTGCAATTGCTCCCACAAAAGGAGCAAGAACAATATAAGCGAAGACAAAAAATTGAAGTAGAAGGGGTTGATGCCATTTTGGTGCCTCTAGCTCAGTCAACATTGCTATTGCTGCAAAAAGAAGGGCATTGTCAGCTAACGCAGAAAGAAACTGTGCAGACAGAAAAAAATAGAATCCTTTAACTTTTATTCTGCTAGAGGATTTCAGTTGCATAATCTGCTAGCCTTGATCGTTCGCCACGGAGGAGAGTGACGTGCCCATTGTGTTTCCATCCTTTGAACCTATCTACAGCATAAGTTAACCCTGAACTTCCTTCTGTTAGGTATGGAGTATCAATTTGACTTATATTACCTAAACATACAACTTTAGTTCCTGGACCTGCTCGAGTTATTAGTGTCTTCATTTGTTTAGGTGTCAAATTTTGTGCTTCATCGATAATTAAATATTTGTTAAGAAAAGTACGACCACGCATAAAATTCAAAGATTTTACTTTTATTCTTGACCTGATTAAATCTTGAGTTGCCGCTCTTCCCCAATCGCCAACGTTATCATCAGATTTATTAAGGACATCAAGATTATCTTCTAATGCACCCATCCATGGGGTCATTTTTTCTTCTTCTGTACCTGGAAGAAATCCAATATCCTCCCCAACTGAAACAGTAACTCTTGTAACGATAATTTCATTATAAATTTTCTTATCTAATGTTTGATCTAATCCAGCAGCTAGTGCTAATAGTGTTTTACCAGTCCCAGCTTGACCGAGAAGTGAAACAAAATCTATATCAGGATCCATTAACAAATTTAGTGCAAAGTTTTGCTCTCTATTCCTAGCGTTAATACCCCAAATATTAAATTTTGAATGTATAAAATCATGAATAACTTCTAATGTGGCAGTTTTACCTTCTATAGATTTTACAGTTGCATGAAATGGTTTTTCAAAATCAAAATGTATAAATTGATTAACTAGGAAGTTTGAACAAAGCGGGCCCGTTAACCTATAAAACATTTTCCCATTTTTTTGCCAAGATTCCATTCCTTTACTATGTATTTCCCAAAAATTTTTTGGGAGCTCAACAGAGCCCTTATAAAGAATTTCACTATCATCCATTACTTTGTCATTAAAATAATCTTCTGTATGTATACCTAATGCACGCGATTTAATTCGAATATTAAAGTCTTTAGATACTAAGATTACCTGCCTATTCTTTTGTTTTTTTTTAAGGTGGGAAACTATACTTAATATTTGATTATCAGCTTTACTTCCAGCAAGCATCGGTAAATCAAAGTCTACAGGGTGTGTTTGTAAAAATAAACTACCCGAGACATGAGGATTAATTATTGATTTTAAGGGACAGCCTGATGCGAGTTTTCCAGCGTAAGGCCCAATGATTTCCTCTAAATATCTATGAGTTTGTCTTGCATTTCTTGCTACTTCGCTCCCACCTTTTTTGTTATTATCTAATTCTTCAATTGTAACCATAGGTAGATATATGTCATGCTCCTCAAATCTAAAAAGACAAGATGGATCATGTAAAAGTACATTAGTATCTAGAACAAAAAGTTTTGTTAGTTTAGTATTTTTTAACATTTTTTTTAGCTTAGGTGCTTAAGAATTTCTTCAATATGTCCATTAACTTTAACACCTCGCCATTCATGAATTAACGTACCATCAGGTCCGATTAAAAAAGTACTTCTTTCAATTCCTCTTACTTTTTTACCGTACATATTTTTCATTTTCAGTACATTAAATAGATTACATGCAGACTCATCATTATCGCTAAGTAATTCAAAAGGAAAATTATATTTCTTTTTAAAGTTCTCATGAGACTTTAAATTATCTCTAGATACCCCGAAAATCTCTACATTTAATTTTTTAAACTTATCAATATTTTCTGTGAAGTCAATACCCTCATTTGTGCACCCAGGCGTAGAATCTTTTGGGTAGAAGTAAATAATAATATATTTACCCACAAAGTCTTTTAAGTTAAAAGCTAAGTTACTAGTACCTTCGAGCTCAAAGTTTGGTACTTTTTCATTTAAATTGATATTTTGCATATTTTTTAGACCCTTTATTGTTCTTGAAGTTTAAATGAAATTGGAACAATGACATTAAAAATTTTTGATGCAAGCTCCTTTGGAGGTTTAGGAAAAGGAGATGCCCGTTTTATCATATTCATTCCTTCCCTATTTAGAATTTCATGTTTACTACTATTTTTAATTTTAGACATAATTAGATTACCTTGTCCATCAATTTCTAGGTTAATAATAATTTCCCCTTGCCATCCTCTCATTTGAGCTATTCGGGGGTATTTTTTATGTTTTGCAATAGCTTTAGCTAGAATTGAGCTATAACTATCTATTGTTCTTTTCATGACGGAAGGCGCTAGATTATTCTCTATTTTAGGCTGTGATATCTCTTCAGGTTGCCTTACCTCTTTAGGCTTGATCATTGGCTCTGGCTTAGGAGCTTCCATAGTCTGAATTGGATCTAATGCCTCTATTTTTTTTATAGGCTTTATCTCTGATATTGGCTCGAACTTTTTTTCCTGTTGTGATTCACTTATCAAAATATCTATGTCTAACTCCATCGGTTGAAATGTATCTTTAATTGTTAAAGAAGGTACATATGATAAAAAAATGGCATGAAAAAATATAGACAAAAAAATTGTTTCTACTAGGGATAGACTACGTTTTTTAAAGAAAAAATTTAACAAAATATTCAGTATAAACTCATTTAAAGACGTGTAATTATATCGTAATTATGGAAAAAAACTAATTAGGTCAGGTCTATATGAAGCTTTCCATTAGTTGAATATTTACCATTTCACCAGCCTTAATAGCACCCCTGTCTGAGGCGAGTACTATAAAGCAATTTGCCTTACTCATTGAGCTTAATATACCTGATCCCTGCTGACCTGTGGTCTTAACTTTCCATAACCCATTAGTTTCAAATAGCGTACCTCTTTGAAACTCTGTTCTACCCGGCCTTTTAAAAATTGATTCTACACACTCCACTTTTAGTAATGGAATTGCATCTTCAAGTGTCAAGCCCATCCTGATTTTGAGCGCACCCTGAACAATTTGATAGAAAGTAACCATTGCTGAAACAGGATTTCCTGGCAAGCCGAAAAAGTCAGTTTTATTTATTTTTCCATAAGCCATTGGCCTTCCAGGTTTAATTGATAATTTCCAAAATAAAACTTGACCTACTTCTTTTAAAACTTCTTTCATATAGTCAGCTTCTCCTACAGATACACCACCAGTAGTAATAATCACATCAGCTTGTTTCGTTGCTTTAAGAAGAGTATTTTTTATAATTATTTTACTGTCAGGAATAAGCCCTAGATCTATAGATTCAATATTTAATCTATTAAGCATAGAATAAATCGTAAAATGGTTACTGTTATAAACTTGCCCTGATTTTATCTTTGCCCCTACTTTAACAATTTCGTCTCCTGTTGAAAAAAACGCCACCTTCAGTTTTTTAAATACTTTTATCTTAGAAAGACCTAAAGAAGCTATTAAGCCTAGTTCTGATGGATGAAGGAGCGTTCCTTTACTCAACACAATATCTTTTTGTTTAATATCCTCACCACATTTTCTAATATTTGCCCCAACTTTTGGTATTTCAATAAAAGTTATTTCGTTATTTTTATACTTTACTAATTCAATCGGTATAACGGTATCAACTCCTTTTGGAATTTTTCCACCCGTCATGATTTGAATTGCCTCACCAACTTTCACAGAAAATTTAATAGGTTTTCCAGCTAATACGGTATCTTTAACCTTTAATTTTTTTGTATTTTCTAATGAAGATATATTGAATCCAAATCCATCCATTGCTGAATTATCATAATTTGGTACATTAATAGGAGATATCAAATTAACAGCAAGCACCCGATTCAAGGAGCCTATTAGCTTAATAGATTCTGTTTTTTTAGTCGGCTTTATAAAAGAACTGATGAGTTTTTTTGCTGACTCAATTTGCATTGCATTAGGGTCGTATTCTGCAAGACACCCAGGCTCATTAGATAAGTCTTTTAGTGTAATTTTCTTCGTCATTGTTATCAGGGGCCGCCTTCCGGACAATTTTCCAAAAAAGAGTCATCATCATAAGTATTTCTGTATTGGACTATAAAATCCACTATTGAAGATATGTTATTTAAATCAAAGGATGGAATTTTGATATCTAACAAAAGATCCGATACTATAGCTATGATATTTGAATCTTTTTCATATAATATTTTATTAGAAGTTTCTTTTCTATGTACTTCAATCTTTGGATAATTCATATTTTTTAACCCTTCGATTAAAATAATATCAGTATCAGAACTAATTTG
>CAYTWX010000031.1:0-8125 GCA_964442085.1 uncultured Methylobacillus sp.
AACGTACTTATCAACCATCAAAAATTAAACGTGCAAGGACTCATGGCTTTTTAGTCAGAATGAAGACAAGAGGTGGACGAAATGTTATAGCGTCTAGAAGGGCAAAAGGAAGAGTTCGTCTAGGAATTTAATTTATTCTATCAAGGTATAAATTGTCAAAGCTATGTAATTCAGAAGATTTTACTACTGTTTTTAATTTTAGAAAAAGATTATCTTCCCCTCACATATATTTTCATTATTCTCCTAATTCAAAATCTTACCCACGGTTAGGTTTTGTTATTAGCACCAAAATTGAAAAATTATCAGTTAGAAGAAATTATATGCGTCGCTTACTACGTGAAATTTTAAAACAAGAGCTTTCCCTTGAAACATCACTTGACATTGTCGTTAGGGTTCATAAAACATTTTCTAAAAAAAATTTAAATCAAATTAACATTGAGATAAAAAATTTAATTAAAGGTCTTCCATCATGAAATTTCTTTTAATTTTATTAATTAAGTTTTATCAAATATGTTTAAGTCCATTCTTTGTTTCAAGATGTAGGTATACACCTACCTGTTCGATGTATACAATTGAATGTTTAGAAAAGTACGGCGCTATTAGAGGTTTCTGGTTGGGGTTAAAAAGAGTAATTAAATGTCGACCTGGTACCGATTCTAGCTTTGATCCAGTACCATAATATAATTTAGGAAAAGCATGGATACTAAACGTTTAATTTTATTTGTTATTTTTTCATTTTCTTTAATGTTGCTTTGGGATTCATTTCAAAAACAGAACCCAGAGATTAAGCAAACTGTAAACAAAGATGAAAGCTTACCTCAGATTTCAAAAGACCTAGCTTCTGAGACTGACTTACCCCAAAGTATAGCCAAGTTTTCATTAAATTCAGGCGATTCAATAAAAATAAATACTGACTTATTAACATTAAATGTCAATACTGTTGGTGGAGATATACGTGAACTTAGGTTTAATCAGCATCAAGCTGCTGAAGGTAAAAGTAAATATTTATTAATGACAGATCTAGGAAATCCTCTATTTTATGTAGCTCAATCTGGCTTATTGGGCAATGCTCTTCCTACTCATAAGTCTGAATTTAGTGCATCACAGAAAACATATCAAATGGACTCTGACACATTGATAGTTCCACTTGTATTTGAGAATAAAAATGTGCAAGTAAAAAAAGTATTTGAATTTAATAGAAATAGTTATCTTATAAAAACAACCTTTGAAATATTAAATAAATCAAACAAAATTATAAAGCCATCTGCGTATTATCAATTTGTACATGATGGGCTATCAAGTCAAGGATCTGTAATGATGCCTACCTTTACGGGACCTGCATTTTTTACAGAAAAAGAAAAATTTGAAAAATTAGATTTTTCAGATGTAGATAAGAAGCCTTTTTCAAAAATTACAAATGATGGTTGGATTGGTATTATTCAGCGTTACTTTGCAGCTTCATGGATTTTGCCAGGAGAGGCAGCTCGAGAGTTCTATACAAAAAAGATTGCAGAAAATATGTATTCAGTTGGTGTTATTACTAAATTGCCAGAAATATCATCAGGTGAAACTATATCATTCGAAACCTCCTTGTTTGCTGGTCCACAGGCCAAGGAGTCTTTAAGTGAAGCTGCACCTGGAATGAATTATGTAGTTGATTATGGAATATTACATTTTATAGCTTCACCTTTATTTTCAGTGCTAACTGGAATACATAAAATGGTAAGTAATTGGGGCGTTTCAATTATTTTATTAACAGTGTTGATTAAGTTAATGTTTTATCCTTTATCAGCGGCTAGTTATCGCTCAATGGGGCAAATGAGGGAGCTGGCACCAAGATTACAAAGCATGAAAGAAAAATTTGGAGATGATAAGCAAAAAATGCAACAAGCTATGATGGAGCTTTATAAAACTGAAAAAATTAATCCATTAGGTGGTTGCTTACCTATTTTAGTTCAAATCCCAGTCTTCATTGCTCTATATTGGGTGTTACTTGGATCGGTAGAACTGCGAGGTGCAAGTTTTATGTGGTTATCTGATTTGTCAAAACCGGATACTTTGTTTGGAAACGTATGGTTTTTGCCAATCGGTCCGCTTCCAATTCTGATGGCCGCCTCAATGTTTTTACAGACCAAATTAAATCCAAAGCCAACTGACCCTATGCAAGCTAGATTAATGTTAATGATGCCTATTATTTTTAGTTTCTTCTTCTTCTTCTTTCCAGCAGGTTTGGTTTTATATTGGTTAGTGAATAATATTTTATCTATCTCACAACAGTGGTATGTGAATAAAAAGATTCATGCAGAAGCGTTAAAAAAGAAAGGCAATGCTTAACGCCGTAAAAACAATTGCTGCAATATCAACAGCATCCGGAGCTGGAGGCATCGCGGTAATCAGATTATCAGGACCTTTGGCGTTTAAAATAGCAAAGAAAATCACAGGTTCTAACTTGCGACCTCGCGTTGCAGAATTTCATAATTTTAAGGATTTAAATGGTATTTTGGTCGATCAGGGCCTTATATTATTTTTTCCTGGACCAAAATCTTTTACAGGAGAGGATGTTGTTGAATTTCAATGTCACGGAGGTACTGTTGTTGCTCAATCTGTATTGAATCTTTGCCTTTTAATGGATGCGGTCTTAGCTGAACCTGGAGAATTTACAAAAAGAGCATATTTAAACAATAAGATTGATTTGGCTCAGGCAGAATCTATAGCAGATTTGATTAATGCTTCAACTGAAGAAGCAGCACAAAGTGCAATAAATTCTTTATCAGGTAAATTTTCTTTAGAAATCAATAACTTATTAAAATATTTGATAGAATTAAGGATGTATGTCGAAGCATGTTTAGATTTTCCAGAAGAGGATATTGATTTTATTACCGAAGGTAAGGTTGAAGAAAAGTTAAATAATTTAGTAAACACTATGGCTAAGATTATTCAGGCCGCTTCTCAAGGGCAGCTACTTAGAGATGGAATAAGTTTAGTGTTGGTTGGACAACCTAATGTTGGCAAGTCTAGTTTATTGAACCAATTATCTGGAGAAGATAAAGCTATTGTCACAGATGTTCCTGGAACCACCCGCGATGCCATTACTAGTGATATTAGCTTAAATGGAATAACTCTCAATATAATCGACACTGCTGGACTTAGAGATACTGATGATCCCATAGAAAAGTTTGGAATTGAGAAAACATGGTCATCTTTAGAAAAGGGGCATATGGCTTTATTTCTTGTTGAAGCAAATAACGGGATAACGGACTATGAAAAATCCGTCCTTAATCGTTTGCCAGAGCATATAAAGTGTATCTGGGTTTTTAATAAAATAGATTTACTTAAAATGGAGCCGAAAACAGTCAAACGAGATGGTGAGCATATAGTTTACATATCTGCTAAGACAGGTGAAGGATTAGGTTTATTAAAACAAGTAATTCTTAATGTAGTAGGCTTTAAAGAAAATTTAGAAGGAAGTGAAAATAAATTTATTGCACGAAAGAGACATTTAGAGGCCTTAGAAAATGTTCACAAGTCATTACAAAATGCCCAGCTGAATTTGGCATCATCTGAATTAGTCGCAGAAGAGTTAACTATTGCTCAAAAGTATTTATCATCAATAACTGGTGAATTTTCTTCTGATGACTTATTAGGGGAAATATTTAGTCAGTTTTGTATAGGAAAATGATTGTTTCACGTGAAACACTCGGCTTAATTGTTATATTTGATATGTTTCACGTGAAACATATCAATATCAGCACAAATAAAGTAAAATTTTAATTTTAAATAACTTAGTTTAATTAATATGGAATTTCCAAGTAAGTTTGATGTAATAGTAATTGGCGGCGGTCATGCAGGTACCGAAGCGGCTTTAGCTTCTGCTCGCATGGGACAAAAAACACTGCTACTAACGCACAATATTGAGACAATAGGCCAAATGTCATGTAATCCCTCAATTGGTGGAATTGGCAAAGGGCATTTAGTTAAAGAAATTGATGCTATGGGCGGTATTATGGGAAGAGCAACAGATGAAGCTGGCATACAATTCCGAATTCTGAATCAAAGTAAAGGTCCTGCAGTAAGAGCAACAAGGGCCCAAGCCGACCGTATATTATATAAGGCGTTTATTCGTCGAACAATTGAAAACCAATCTAATTTATGGATTTTTCAACAATCAGTTGATGACGTAATTTTAAAAGATAACAATATAGAAGGAGTTATCACTAAAATAGGATTATCTTTTTATGCACCTAATATTGTTTTGACAGCGGGAACATTTTTAGGCGGATTAGTACATATTGGTTTGCAAAATTATGAAGCAGGAAGGGCTGGTGACCCATCAGCTTCAATTCTTGCACAAAAATTAAAAGAATTAGAATTGCCTGTTGGAAGACTTAAAACAGGTACGCCGCCAAGGATCGACGGAAGATCTGTAGATTTCACTAAAATGATAGAGCAACCAGGAGATTCGCCAGTACCACGGTTTTCTTTTATCAGGCCGATGATCAAGCATCCAAAACAAATATCTTGTTGGATTACACGTACAAATAAAACAACACATGAGATTATTCGTAAAGGCCTAGATCGATCACCTATGTATACAGGGAGAATAGAAGGTGTGGGACCACGCTACTGTCCTTCAGTAGAAGATAAGATTCACCGTTTTGCAGATAAAGATTCCCATCAGATTTTCATAGAGCCAGAAGGTTTAGAAACTCATGAAATTTATCCAAATGGAATCTCAACAAGCCTCCCATTTGATGTGCAGATCGATTTAGTTAGATCAATAGAAGGGCTAGAAAATGCTCATATTTTAAGGCCTGGCTATGCAATAGAATACGATTATTATGACCCAAGAGCTTTAAAAATGAGTTTAGAGACTAAAGCAATTAATGGATTATTTTTTGCAGGACAAATTAATGGTACTACAGGCTATGAAGAGGCAGCTGCTCAAGGTTTGATTGCAGGAATGAACGCAGCATTAAGGGCTCAGGGCAAGCCAAGCTGGACTCCAACTCGAGACCAAGCTTACATGGGAGTACTAATAGATGATTTAATAACAAGAGGTGTAAATGAGCCATATAGAATGTTTACTAGCAGAGCTGAGTATAGGCTTTCGCTAAGAGAAGACAATGCTGATGAACGATTAACTGAGCAAGCTAGAAAATTAGGCCTAATTTGTGATAATCACTGGGCTAATTTTAGTAATAAGAGAGAAGGGATACAAAAAGAAGAAAAAAGACTTAAAAAATTAATATTATGCCCGTCTAAGATTGATAAAAAAATTCAAACTCAATATTTAGGGAAAACAATGGAAAGAGAATATTCAGCTTTTGATCTTTTAAGACGGCCCGAAGTTAGCTATCAAAATGTAATAGATTTATCTGGTAGTTTGGGTGTCAGCGATCTAGACATTACTGACCAAATAGAAATCATAGCAAAATATTCAGGTTACATTGTTCGGCAACAAGATGAAATTAATAAACAAAAGGCACAATTTAATTTAAAGATACCAAATGAGATAAATTATGACCATGTTCATGGTTTAAGTAACGAAGCAAAAGAAAAGTTAAAAGAGTCTCGCCCGGAAACTATTGATCAGGCAACTAGAATATCTGGAGTAACTTCAGCGACAATATCAATTTTACTAGTTTATATTAAATCTAAACATCAAAATTTAGGGCATAAGGCCGATAAACAAATTGCTTGATTTACATGAAAGATTAAAGGAAGGAATAGAAAAATTAGAACTAGAAAACAAGGATTATTTATATACTAAACTACTGATTTATAAGCAATTATTGATAAAATGGAACAAAGTATTTAATTTAATTTCAGTTAAAGGTGTCGAAGAAATAGTGACGCATCACTTTTTGGATTGTTTGGCAGTAGTGCCTCATATCGAGGGTAAAAACATTTTAGATGTTGGAAGTGGCGCTGGAATGCCAGGAATCATAATTGGTTTATGTTGCCCAGATAAAAGTATTACTTTAGTTGATTCAGTTGGTAAGAAGACTGCTTTTTTAAACCAAACGTGTACAGAATTAAATTTACGCAATATTACTGTCATAAACAAGCGAGTTGAAGATATGACAACAAATAAATTGTTTGATTCTGTTATTGCTAGAGCATTTTCAGAAATGCAAATACTTATAGATCTTACAAAACATTTAATAGAAGACAAAGGTGTTTGGTATGGAATGAAAAGTAAAAAAATTAATGAAGAAGTAATAAGGAAAAATTTTGTAGTAGAAAAAAGAGAAATTTTAGTCCCTTATCTAGATGCAGACCGTTATTTGGTAAAGATTAATAATCAATAGGTTGTATTATTTTAATAATTTATATTTTAAGTGAATTTTAATGCGAATATTTGCAATATCTAATCAAAAAGGTGGAGTCGGAAAGACTACAACAACAGTAAATCTTGCCGCATGCCTAATGTCAAAGAACAAAAAAGTTCTATTGATAGATTTAGACCCTCAAGGGAATGCTACATCGGGAGCAGGAATAAATAAATCTGAAATTGAGTACTCTATTTATGATGTACTTATTGGACAGTCTTCATTAAAGAATAGTATTATTAAGTCAAAAGATAGTTTATTTGACGTTTGTCCCTCAAACCAAGCTCTGGCAGGTGCCGAAATTGAGTTGGTTGGGATTGAACAAAGAGAATATATTTTAAAGAAGGAAATCGAGTCTTTAAATAAAGTTTATGATTTCATTTTAATTGACTGCCCTCCTGCTTTAAGTTTATTAACTGTTAATGCATTAGTGGCTGCAGATTCTGTTGTAATTCCAATGCAATGTGAATATTACGCTTTGGAAGGCTTGTCTGATTTGGTGAATACAATTAAAAAAGTAAAGAAAAGCTTAAATCCGAATATTGAAATAGAGGGTTTGTTAAGAACATTATTTGATAAGCGCAATACATTAGCAAAACAAGTTTCAGATCAACTATCTGCTCATTTTGGTTCAAAAGTATACGAAACAATTATCCCAAGAAATGTAAGACTCGCTGAGGCTCCAAGCCACGGTAAGTCAGTTATTTCCTATGATAAGTCTTCAAAGGGAGCAAAAGCATATTTGGCACTAGCCGATGAAATTTTAAGAGGTAAAAAAAATGAAAAATAAAGGTTTAGGGCGCGGATTAGATGCATTATTAAGCAACAACGATGACGACAATGATATAGACAATAAAGGTTTAATGATGTTACCAATAAAACATCTTGTGCCAGGAAAGTATCAGCCAAGAAAAGTCATGAATGAAAAAAGCCTAAACGAGTTAACAGAATCAATAAAATCACAGGGCGTTATGCAGCCAATTTTAGTCAGAAAAATAGGCAACGAAAAATATGAAATTATAGCCGGCGAAAGAAGGTGGCGAGCCTCCAGCAGTGCAGGTATTGAATTAGTTCCAGTATTAGTTAAAGAAATAACAGATGCAACTGCATTAGAAATGGCTTTAATTGAGAATATTCAAAGAGAAGATCTCAATGTTATTGAAGAGGCGATAGGAATCAAGAGATTAATTGATGAATTTCAGATGACTCATGAAGCCGCTGCAGATGCTTTAGGTAAATCCCGTGTGGCGGTATCAAATATCTTACGATTATTAAACTTATGTGAGCATGTGCAAAATGCTCTATTAAACAGTAAAATAGAGATGGGCCATGCAAGAGCTTTGCTATCTTTAGGATTAGACGAACAAGCGATGTTGTGTCAAAAAATTATAATTCAAAAATTAAGTGTAAGAGATGTTGAAAAAATAGTTGCCAATTCAAGGACCATAAATAGTAAGGAAAAAATAAAAAAAAGTGATGAAAATATTCTGCATTTAGAAAATGAGCTATCTGAAAAATTAGGAATGAGAGTTAGTATTCAACACAAAGCAAAGGGAAATGGAACATTAAAAGTTGATTATTCAAATTTAGACCAGTTAGATTTAGTCTTAAAAAAACTGAAATAGTTTCTTTAAGAGCTTGACTGTTTTGGCAAATACATACAAAATTTCATACTTTGTAAATGTACAAACGTAACCTCAATGAATGAGCTTCAGGCTATAACAGAAAAATTAGATTTTTTGCCCATAACATACAAAAAAATGATTGTTAGGCAATTAATTTTTGGAATTTTA
>CAYTWX010000032.1:0-8046 GCA_964442085.1 uncultured Methylobacillus sp.
TATAAATACCTTTCTCTGCAATATATGCAGCAAAACCAATAATACCAACTTGCTGTATTAAGGCTGTAGACATTCTTTCTCGTCCATGTTCTCGGAGTGCGTGAGAGATTTCATGGCCAATCACAGCAGCAAGTTCATCATCTGTTGCATTTACCTTTTCTATTAAGCCTGAATAAACCATAATCTTTCCTCCAGGCATACAATAGGCATTGACCTCCTCACTGTCTTCTACATTAACTTCCCATTTCCATTCTTTTGCATCCTCGCGAAATATTGGTGCTTCATCAATAAGCTTGTAAGAGATTTTTCTAACTCGATCTAGCTGCTCTATATTATTATTGAGTTTATTATTCTTTTCTGCATTTCTAATGGCTTCTTTGTAGGCATCAACGCCCATAATATTTGCTATAAATTTTGGAAGTAATAGTAATTGCTGTCTTGAAACACCTGACTCAGTATTAAGAGTTGTTGATGCACAACCACTAAGAAATATTAAAATTAAAAAAAGTATCTTCATAATCTTGTCGTTTAAAACAACACCTGACTTCCTAATTCCACAACACGATTGACTGGCAGATGAAATTGATTTGTTATATTTTCAGCACTTCTGAATAGAGTAACAAATATATTCTTTCTAACTAGGTTCATATTCGTTCCTGATTTAATAATTAAACTTTCTTTGCCAATAAAGTATGAAGTATTGTTTGTTTCAAAATCAATTCCATATTTATTACATTTTGCCAAATCTCTGGGGAGGTTTGTATCATCTTTAAAGCCATAATTAATAATAACTTTATAAAAATTATGAGGTAGCTTCTCGATTTCTATTAAATTTTTTGAATTAGAATGAGGATAATCCATAAACTTTATTTTTAACAAAATGACATTTTTATGAATTACCTTATTATGTTTTAAGTTATGAAGTAAAGAATGCGGAACCCCGTTAGGATTAGGAGTTAAGAAAACTGCAGTACCATCCACACGATTACGGAGTTCTTTTTTCATGGATTTAAGAAAAGACCCAATTTCCATAGATTCATTTTTTAATTTCTGATACAAAAGAGTTCTTCCTTTTTTCCATGTAGTCATTAGTAACAAAAGCAAGGCTCCTACTACAAGAGGAAACCAACCACCAGCCGGAACTTTGATAATATTTGCACTAAAAAATATTAAATCGATGGAAAGAAATATAGATATGATGAAGGTTGTTTTTATCCATCCCCATTTCCAAACCTCTAAAAAGACAAATCCAGCCAGAATCGTTGCAATAACCATATTTAAGGTTATGGCGATTCCATATGCGCTTGCTAGGGCACTAGAATTTTGAAAAATAATCACCACGGACATTACTCCAATCATTAATATCCAGTTTATGCGGGGTAAATATATTTGCCCTTCTTGATTTTCAGACGTGTGATCTATTCTCATTCTAGGAATAAAGCCTAATTGCAGTGCCTGCCTTGAAACAGAGAATGCCCCAGTTATACAAGCTTGAGATGCAATAATCGCTGCAAAAGTTGCAAGGATAACTAATGGCAATGTAAACCATTCAGGCGCCATTAAATAGAAAGGATTTTTAATATTACTTGCATCACTAAGAACAAGGGCTCCTTGACCAAAATAATTTAATGTTAAAGCGGGGAATACAAAGCTAAACCATGTAATTTTAATCGGATTTCGACCAAAATGACCCATATCTGCGTAAAGAGATTCAGCCCCTGTGACACATAGAACTACTGCTCCAAGGGTAATGAACGCGATTGAAAATTGAGTATCAAAGAAGTGATATGCGTAGAATGGATTAAGAGCATTTAATACATAAGGCGCTTGCACAATATTGTACGCACCAAGTGACCCAAGCGTTATAAACCAGATAAGCATTACAGGCCCAAACATTATCCCTACTGCAGTTGTTCCCTTACTTTGCATCCAAAATAATAAGAAAATAATTACTAATGTAATTGGAACAATATAGTCATGGAATTTTGGAGTGATCAACTCAATACCTTCGATTGCGGATAAAACTGAAATAGCAGGGGTGATCATGCCGTCTGCATAAAACATACAAGCACCCAACATACCAATAAACATTATAACGATCTTCTTTTTTTTGGACTTGGCATTTCGATTAGCGAGTGAGAGGAGAGCCATAATGCCACCTTCACCTTTATTATTTGCTCTCATAATGAAGGTTATATACTTGACTGAAACAATTAATATTAAAGACCAAAATATTAAGGAAAGTATCCCAAGCATATTAGCTTCGTTAAGCTCTAAAATATTATTATTAATAGTGAATATCTCTCTAATAGCATAGAGTGGGCTTGTTCCTATATCACCAAATACAACGCCAAGCGCTGCAAGTGATAACGCCATCATTGATGCATTTTTTGTTTTTTTTGACTTCATTTATAATTTTTTGTCTAAGTTAATTTTTGTTATATTAGCTTCTGCATTGCCTTTGTGAAACTTTATTTTTATTTTATCACTAACACTCATAGCAGAAGCGTTATTAATAATTCTTTTATTTTGATTTAAAATAATTGAATATCCCCTAGACAATATTTCATTTGGATTTAAGTGGCTTAAATTTTGCTTGTAAGATTTAATTTGTTCTTGATATTTTTCAAGTCGCAATCTCATTGTTATTTGTATTCTATTTGTTAGAGCTTGAATTAAATCATTTTGGGATGCTATTTTTTGTATTGGCGATACAAGACCTTTTTCTAAAAAATCGATTCTTTGGTTTAATTGCTCAATTTTATTTTGGATAATATTCGATAGATTAGTTTTGAAGTATTCCAAATTCCCAAGTAATTCCTCGTAACTATTGCTAATAATCTCTGCTGCTGCTGTTGGAGTGGGGGCTCTTAGATCTGCTACAAAATCAGAAATAGTTATATCTGTTTGATGACCAACTGCAGAAATTATTGGTAGTGTTGACGAATAGATTTCCCTAACAACTGATTCGTCATTAAATGACCATAGGTCCTCAATCGAACCGCCACCTCTACAAAGTATTAGCACATCTACCTCATCTCTTTGATTCGCTAGCCTTAATGCGTCAATAATGCCTTGAGGTGCTGTTTTTCCTTGTACAGGAGTTGGATAAATTATGATTCTCAGTGACTTATTTCGTCTTTTTAATGTTGTTATTACATCTCTTAGTACAGCAGCATCTGGAGAAGTTACAACCCCTATACAATTAGGATAAACTGGTAAAGATTTTTTTTGTTCTTGGTTGAATAGTCCTTCAGAGTCTAATTTCTGTTTTAGCTTATTAAATTCTTCAAATAACCTACCCAATCCAGCTTGCTGTAGTGAGGATATATTTAATTGGTAGTCGCCTCTTTGCTCATAAAGACCAATTTTACATTGCGCTTCTATTAAATCACCATTTTTTGGAATCCATTTTACTTGACTGTTTTTTCCTTTAAACATGGTGCATCTAGCTTGCGCACCATTATCTTTGAGAGTGAAGTACCAGTGTCCAGAGCTAGCCTCTATAAAATTTGATAACTCTCCTTTTACCCAAATAGATGGGAAATTATCTTGTAGCAACTCTTTAACTAATTTATTAATTTCAGTTATTGAGAAAATTTTTATTTCAGCTGAATTAAAGTCGTTTATCATATGAATTATGCTACTAAAATATATATATTTAATATTGACTTATTATAAGTCGTTTATAGAAACTAATTAAACCTAATGCAAACTTTTTTAACATTTAAAAAGATTAACTTATTAGGGGCTTTGCTATCCTTCCTTCTGGTTGGTTTAGCACTAACTATTCAAACGCAATTTAATCTTGAACCATGCCCTCTGTGTGTCTCACAAAGAATTGTGTTCATTTTAATTGGTCTTCTTTTTTTAGTATTTTCCTTCCTGAATCCAACAAGACTAATAAAATTTATTCATCTTGTAAGCCTGTTAGTTGTTAATATTGCAGGAATAGTTTTTGCTATTAAGCATATTTTGATCCAAGGAAAATGGATTACAGTTCCAGCTGAGTGCGGTATTGATTTGGATTATATGTTTGAAAATTTCCCAATCAGAGAGGCATTTAGCCTTTTATTTAAGGGGACAGGAGATTGTTCAGAAATTGATTGGTTATTTTTAGGGTTGAGCCTTCCTCAGTTAGCACTAATTGCCTATATTATGTTTTGCGTTATAACTTTCTATATTTACAAAAAAATTAATAAATGAATACATTAGAATCAACAATTGGCAATACTCCTCTAGCGAAAATACAAAGGTTAGCTGATTCCTCATCAGGTGATATATATTTAAAGCTAGAAGGAAATAATCCAGCTGGCTCAGTAAAGGACAGACCTGCCTTTTCTATGATCAAGCAAGCTGAGCTGAGGGGTGACATCAAGCCAGGTGACACTTTGATAGAGGCAACATCTGGGAATACAGGCATAGCTCTAGCTATGGTTTCAGCCATGAAGGGCTATAAAATAATTTTAATCATGCCAGAAAATCAATCAATTGAAAGACGACAAACAATGAAAGCTTTTGGTGCTGAATTATTATTAACTTCTCAAGAAGGTAGTATGGAATTGGCTCGTGATAAAGCACTTAAAATGCAAAGTGAAGGAAGGGGTATAGTTCTTGATCAATTTGGAAACGCAGACAATCCGAAAGCTCATTATGAAGGAACTGGGCCAGAGATTTGGCGAGATACGAAGGGGGCAGTCACACATTTTATCTCTAGCATGGGAACAACGGGCACAATTGTTGGAACATCAAAGTTTCTTAAAGAAAAAAATTCTTCAATACAAATTATTGGAGTTCAGCCAGAAGAGGGTTCACAAATACCCGGTATAAGAAAGTGGCCAAAAGAATATTTACCTAGTATTTTTGATGATAGCAACATAGATAGTATTAGGTTGGTTAGTCAAAATAATGCTGAAGAAACAGCAAGAAGCCTTGCCAAAAAAGAAGGTATTTTTTCTGGTGGATCAACTGGCGGTGCTCTTTTCATAGCTCTTGAGATTGCAAAAAAAAACCCTAATGCAGTGATAGTTTCTATTGCTTGCGATAGGGGAGACCGTTATTTATCAACCGGAATTTTCCCCGTCTAAGCTGTGACACCTTCATTAGTTTTTGATTTAGAGACCATTCCAGATATTCTGGCCATTCGTCGCCTATATAAAATTAGCGATGATCTAAGCGATGAAGATGTTGTAAATATTGCAATGTATAAAAGAAGGCAGAAAGTTGGACATGACTTTCTTCAACACCATCTCCAAAAAATTGTTGCTATTTCTTGCGTATTAAAAACTGATGATCAATTAAAGATATGGTCATTAGGGGATGAGGAGAGTAGCGAAGCAGATCTGCTGGAAAGATTTTACGATGGAATTGAAAAATATTTGCCTAATTTAGTGACCTGGAATGGAACTGGCTTTGATTTACCTGTTTTAAATTATCGCTCTTTGGTAAATAAAGTGTCCTCTTCTATTTATTTTGATATGGGTGAAAATAATTCAGATTTCAAATGGAATAATTATTTGAATCGTTTTCATCAAAGACATATCGATTTAATGGATTTTTTCGCCTTATATAACGGTAGAAATAATTCTTCTCTAGACCAGGTATCAAAGCTATGTGGATTTCCTGGAAAGTTAGATATGGATGGCGGCCAGGTATGGAAGACTTACCTAGAAGGCAATCTTAAATCAATTAGAGATTATTGTGAAACAGATGTAGTAAATACGTATTTAGTTTATTTAAGATTCTTGTTGATTAAGACACACATAAGTCAAAAATTATATGATGAGGAATTGCAAAAAACACAAAAGATGCTCAAAGACTTAAATAAACCACATTGGAAATTTTTTATTAAGGCATGGCAGTTATAGTGAGAAGCAGGTCCGAAAAATCTTTTATTACTACTATCTCTTCTATTAGCCATGAGGGTAAGGGCATTTCCTATGAAGATGACAAAACTATTTTTATAGATAATGCGCTTCTTGACGAGGAAGTTGAATATAAGATAATTAAAAAGAAGAAAAATTTAGCATTTGCTAAGAGTTTAAAAATATTAAAACCATCGTCACAAAGAATTGAAGCAAAGTGTGATGTGTATGGGATCTGTGGTGGTTGTTCAATGCAGCATTTCGATGAAGGAGTTCAATTAGCATACAAACAAAGGGCATTCGAAGAAACATTAAAACATGTGGGCAATGTATTACCAGAAACTATATTAAGTCCGATATCTGGACCATTATGGCACTACCGGCATAAAGCAAGATTAAGAGTAAAGTATGTGTTGAAAAAGCAGAAAGTATTAATTGGTTTCAATGAAAAATTGTCACATTTTTTGACAAATATGGATTCATGTCCAGTTTTACCAAAAAAGTTATCAGATTTAATTAAGCCACTTCAAGATTTATTCCTCAAATTGTCTATAAGGGAGCAAATACCGCAAATTGAATATGCATCAAATCAAATTCGTCATATTTTAGTTTTAAGGATACTTCAATCATTAACGAAAGAGGATGAAATTATTCTTAAGGATTTTCAAGATTTAAATGAAATTGAATTTTGGACTCAAACAAAAGGTTACGATACTGTTAAGCCATTATTTGAAAACACAAAAGACTATGTAACCTATAAAAATAAAGAATTTAATTTAGAATTTTTATTCAACCCAACAGGTTTTACTCAGATAAATCCATTTATCAATAAAATATTAATTAGAAGGGTAATGGCTCTGTTAGAACCTAAAAAAAGTGATTTAATTTTTGATTTTTTCTCCGGGATTGGGAATTTTACATTACCTATTGCTACTTCTGGTGCAAATGTATTAGCAGTAGAGGGAGATAAGATGTTGGTAGATTCAGGAAACAATAACGCAATTAAAAATAACCTAAGTAATAATGTAAGGTTTAAAGAGGCTGATTTATTTAATATTGAAAAAAAAGAGTTGTTGTTGCTAGGTCAAGCGGATAAGTGGTTAATTGACCCCCCTAGACTTGGAGCCCTTAATTTAATAAATTTACTAGATGATCAAATAGAGCCAAAACTAATTATATATATATCATGTAACCCAGCTACTTTAGCTAGAGACTCAGATATTTTAGTAAATAAAAAAAATTATAGCTTCAAGAAAGGTGGAATAGTAAACATGTTTCCACACACATCACATGTTGAATCAATAGCTGTTTTTGAGAGAAATGAGTAATCCAGGAAGGTATGTAGTAACTGCTTTTATTTGTTTATTTCTATTGATTGGTTGTTCGGACCAAAACATAAAAAATGTTATTTATTTTGGGATTGCACAAAGCCCACAAAATTTAGATCCAAGATTCCAATCTGATGCGGCATCTGAGAGAATCTCTGAATTAATTTATTCACCCTTATTTTATTTTGATAAAAATTATAAAGCTCAGTCAAATATAGTTAATTGGGAAAAAGTTAATCCATTAAAATATAAATTTATAATTAAGAAAAAATTACCTATTTTTCACCATAATAAAATTATGAGTGTTGGGGATATAGTTGCTACATTAAATAGTTTAAGATCTCAGCAGAAATCACCATTTTATATTGAGCTAAATAATATAAAAATTATCACCAAACTATCTGAATCTTCATTCGAAATTAATTTATTTAAAAAAGATATAAATTTTATATCAAGACTAGCATTTTTTATTTTACCTGAAGACTTACTTAGTAATAATCATAATTTTTCAACAAACCCTGTTGGCTCCGGACCATTTTTATTTTTAGAAAAATACCCTAACCTTAAAGTAGAAAGAAGACATGATTCACAAATAATTGAGTTAGTTAAGATTAAAGATCCAACTGTTCGAGTTTTGAAATTAATAAATGGTGAAATTGATTTACTACAAAATGACTTACCTCTTGAGATGATTAGGCTTCTTGAGACTAAGGGAAAAATTACTACCTTAAAAGAGTACGGAGCAAATGTTTCATATATTGGATTTAATTTTAATAATCCAATATTAAAACAATATAAATTTAGAAAAGCTTTAACTTTAGCAGTCGATCGTCAATCATTAATAAAGTATTTTT